>JAILRW010000044.1 GCA_024698005.1 Sphaerochaetaceae bacterium
TATCCAGATGTAATTGAATCAAGATCTCCATCCGGTGGTCCTTCTGCTACCATCAAGAGCCACCACAACGTAGGTGGCCTTCCTGAGGATCTGAAGTGGGAGCTTCTCGAACCACTCAAGGAACTCTTCAAGGATGAAGTAAGAGAGCTTGGGCGTGAACTTGGCCTTCCTGAAGAGCTTGTTGACCGCCATCCATTCCCAGGGCCTGGCCTTGGGGTTAGATGTATTGGTGAGATCACAAAGGAACGCCTCGATACTCTCAGAGATGTAGATGCAATCTTCATCGAAGAAATCAGAAAGGCAGGACTATATAAGGAAATCTGGCAGGCTCTTGCTGACCTTCTTCCTGTAAAGAGTGTAGGTGTACAGGGGGATGGAAGAACATATCGTGAGGTCTGCACACTTCGTGCTGTTACCAGTGAAGATGCCATGACTGCCGATTTCTATCGCTTCCCATACGAGGTTCTACAAAAGTGTGCATTGAGAATCTGCAACGAGGTAAGTGGAGTAAACAGAGTCCTCTATGACGTTACAAGTAAACCACCTGCCACAATCGAATGGGAGTGATATACCTAAAAATAATTCTTATTAATAAAAAGAATTAATAAAAGTTACTCTGATAATATATTGAAAGCAAAACTGACTCAGATTTGGGTCAGTTTTTATAATGGACACATAATTAAAAAATTTGTAACAAGAATTTTTATATATCAAAACATAAAACAGAGAGAGGGTATTAGCGATTAGCACAAATCCCTTTGGGTGATTTGTTTCTGCTGTCAACAATGGTGTATGTGTCGGTAGAATTTAAATATTCATGATAACAACCATTGTGAAAGAACTACGATGTAAAAAAGATATAGGAACTTATGGAAATCGTAGATCCTATAGAGTTATGAAGAAAAAAATGATGCAGTAGAAACATTATATATGTGTTCTAGTAACAATCATTTGAAAGGGATGGCTTGGATGATTTCTTCAATGTCAGAATTCAGTTTCCTTCAGAATCGAATAGTAGACTTCCGGAAAATGGCAGCAGCATATGTACTTTATATTGACCAATTGGCTGATAATGATATTGAACAATTCTTGATTTGTTGCGTAGAAGTCAGGAACTAAAGAACAGGCAACCTTTAACACATCTGCATCATACTCTATGTTGTTGTCATCAAGGATAGCAGAAAGGCTATTGTAAAAATTATCTTCAAAAATCCAGGTCAAAACTACAATTTTGTTGTTTGTTGCGTAATTTTTCAGCGCATCAAGACCTTTACCGTCCTCTTTCATTAGCACCTCTGCAAGATGGACGATGTATGGCTGGATGGTTGAATTATACGTGGATCTGCTTTCAAGGCTTGCAACAGAATTATCCGATGTTGTAGTGACAATCTTATTTACAAAGTACTCAAGGAATTCTGTCGGAGTTGAATAATCAGAACCTGAAGAGAAGGTCTCCATATTCAAATCCGAACTTATATAATTATGGAGACATTCATTGAGGTTGTCGACAGTGGTAGTCATTTTGTGATTGACACCAGGCTGGGACAGACCATAGTCTGCAGGTGGCATGGCGAAAATAATATCCGATTCTAAATAAATGTTGTGAATGTATGGATAGTCTCCACTGGATGAGACAGACATTGGAGGTGCGAAAGCATACACATAGAAGTCTTCCTGAGCTATTTCTATTTCATCATTATCCTCTATGTTAACAGCAATGATATCGGCAATGGCGGCAGTACGAGAGTAACCTGTAATCCACAATTTGAGATTATCCTGTGAACAATAATTGTCCAAATAAGTCTTCAGATCGGAAAGGGCGTTTTCCGCAGCTTCTTCGAAGCCCGCATGATTTCCAGAATCTCCCAATATGAAGTTTCCGGCCCATTCTATTGTGTAGCCAATTGTGTTGAAACAGAAGGCAACCAACTCGTAGTCACCCACTTTTCTGTGGCCTATAACATAGGAGCTTCCGTTGATATCGTCCTCATTTATGTGCTGCTCAATATCTTCGAACAGCATATCATTGAGATTTGTCGCTGTGTTATCTGATGAGCTCGAGAAAGCAATTGCAGAGGACAGAAGGGCAAGGTCTTTATCAAATGTACATGCATCTTCAAGAAAGTAATCTGATTCATATTTATTCAGAATTGTTATATTGCTGCTATTGAGAAAAACACGAAGATCACTGCTGAACGTTAAAGAGTCTTCAGATTCCGAGCTATCAGATGAAGAATCATTGCTGCACGCACAGAGAACCAAAAGGGTGATCAGCATAACTGATAACATCTTTATTACGGACTTCTTCATTTGACTTTTTCCCTTTACTGAAAATGAATATCACAGAAATTGTAAAAGAGTGGATAAGAGTTATGCAAGATATACACCGCCAATTCTGCTTTTGAAAAACATTGAAACCTATATTTATGGAGGAAACGAATATAAAGATGCAATTTGGATGAAAAAGCACTCAGCTCGTTTGCTCTGGAGTTTCTTTGCACTAAAGAAAAAAAGATGTATTATGTGCTTTCTGAAAACGGACTATCGCAATGAGGAAAATATTATCGATACTGGCAGCTCTTACTTTCGTTATTCTTCTTGTTTCCTGTACAACTACAACAGACAGGACAGAAGACCCTCTCGACCTGTGGACGGACGGTTTTGAGTCTAAAATTGCTCTTGTAAACTTTGTTGAAGCCGCTGTGGACAAGAATAATCCTGGATACATCCCTGTAGAAAGGAGAGTGGCTGTATTTGATATGGACGGAACGCTTCTCAGCGAAACGATTCCAGACTATATCGACCACTTCATCCTGAGGGCGCGTGTTCTTGATGATCTAGAGTACAGCTCGAAGGCAAGTGACTTCGAAAAGGAGATAGTAGACAAGATCCTGGTCCTCAGTAAAACTTCTTCTCCTGTAGGTGGACTGGATGCAGATCACGGAAGGGCTCTTGCATCAGCATTCAAAGGAATGACTCCAGATGAGTTCATTTCATTTGTCCAAAGCATTAAGAGCCTTCCGGTAGAGGGCTATGAAGGTCTTGTGCGCGGAAATACTTTCTTTCTACCTATGGTACAGCTAGTAAATTATCTTCAGGAGAATCGTTTTACTGTATACATAGTCAGTGGAACAGACCGCTTCATCTGTCGCGCTCTTGTTTACGGAAGTGCCCTTGATATTCCTTTCTCTCAGGTAATAGGTTCGGATGTGCTTCTTGTTTCTAACAATCAAGGAAAGATAGATGGTCTTGACTATACATTCACTTCTTCTGATGAAGTTGTTCTCGGTGGAGAGATGGTCAAAAAGAACCTTAAAATGAACAAGGTCACTGCAATTGTACGTGAAATAGGTGTTCAACCAGTTCTTTCATTCGGAAACTCCTCGGGAGACGCTGCAATGGCAAACTACACCATAATAGATAATGAATATCCAAGTCTGGCCTTCATGCTCTGCTGTGATGATACGGTGAGAGAAAACGGAAACAAGGCAAAAGCTGACAATATGTTATCTCTATGTGCGCAGAATGGATGGATTCCTATATCCATGAAAAACGACTGGACTACAATCTATGGCGAGGGCGTTACAAGAGTAGTTTACAAGTAAACCACCTGCCACAATCGAGTGGGAATAATTGCATAATTTAAGTAATTTTTTATACAGCCAGTGCTTATGTACTGGCTTTTCTTGTTTGAATGTAAAACGAACTTTTTCCGTATTTTTAGTAAAAAAAGAGTTTATACTCTCTATTTATTTTTGATTCTTTATTTTTCTTGTTACCAATTGTGATTATGACTCACGAAGATCATAAAAAATCTTGAGAGAGGGAACGCATTAGAGATGTCAGAAGATAACTCCAATGGAATTGCAGAACATATATTTTTTTTAATTGTTTACGTTCTAAAATGTTCTAAAATGTTGCAAATACTTGCTTGTTTCTAGTAATATTAAGGATTAATGGGCAGTGATATAGTCATATCATCAAAAATTGTTGAAATAAGCACCACTCTGTCATATCTGAAGGGAAGGTGCTTCGGTTTAGTTTGCACTGAACTTCTAGTTCCTCAAAGATTGGGATATCTTATGTCAAAAGCCCTACATGGTCTGAACCATGGCAGAAACAAAATAGCCTCAGTGGTAGGTAAAATCACCATTTTCCAAGATTATGCAGAAAGACTTAAGGAAGATATTTTCCATGTCTATGTGAATGCATCTGTCTTGGATTTCTTAATCAAAGGAGGAAAGCGTGAACAGAAAGCTTTTAGCGATAATTGCTGTATGTGCAATCGCTTTATCTAGCACTTTTGCGAGTCACAGTATCGGCCTGCAGTTTTCGCCCTATGCAGTACAAAGAGTAAGCATAGATGTTCCTAAAGAATATGTATCCAACTATGGTTGGGATGCAAAGGTTGGCTACAGATATTTGGTCGATGGAAAGGGTTCTGTCGGAGTAGACTTCAACTTTTCGGATTACCTGTATGATGGAGATAACTATCTGGTACTCAATGCAATTGCAAAGTGTGGCGTTGTGATTCCTTCTAGAATATTCTTTATGGATTTTGATCTTGGAGCTGGTGTCGGCCTAAGGATTTATGATTCAGAAACCAAGGTATATCCAACAATTGCAACATATTTAGGCTTTGGCTGCAATGTTAACAAGTGGCTTAGCCTAACAGCAGGTGCAGAGCTCAATTATGCTATGCAGTTCCACAACACTAAAGCCTTTAATTCTACAGACATTGCATTACTCTCCCGAATAGGTGCAATGATAAATCTATAAAAGAGGAGAGAACCAAAAGATGAAGAAAATAATTGGTATAGTTTTCCTGACTTTAATTGTCCTGGCAATAATTCTCTCCTGTAGTGATGACTCAACTGTAGATGCACAGCTATATGAAGATCAGGAGAATGGAACATTTATAGTAAATGGCAAGGGCTTTGCAACTCTTCAAGCGGCAATAGACTATTTGAATGGCAATAGTAACAAAGCTGTTGGTGCCAACGATAACACTATATATCTTACAAAAAATACAAGTGGCCCAGGTGCCAGCATTTCCTCTGGAACTATTGCTATCGATTTCCAGGGCCATACGTTCTCTTTTACAAACGTAAATGGACTTTATGGTGAGGATGTATCCGGCAAGGACTTTGGTATCACAATTACAAGCGGAGCTGATGTATCTCTGAAGGGTATGGATGAGATATCCCTTTATGATCCTGTAACAAAGCTGACAATGGTCTATCTCGAAGGCAGTGGAACAACACTCACTGTCGAAGAGGCTCCAAAGATGGTAGTAGAGGATGACCAGTATGTATTCTGGGCTGCAAATGGAGCAACCCTTACAATTGGTTCTAGCTCATCAACCGACACAGAGGCCACCATCAGGGGCAAGATTGCCGCAACGGGCACAACAGGCAACATGCCTACTGTTTCTATCAAGAGTGCAACAAACATTGAAGGCACTATTGAGGCAACAACAGCAAAGGTAGAGCTCTCAAGTAATGCAACCGTAGAAACTATCTCTGTCAAGGAGAGTTCTGAAGTAAAGGCATATGGAAGCTCAAGGATTACAAAGGCAGTAGAAGCAGTCGCTTCTTCTGTTCTCTTCGATGAATCATCCTCTGCTAATGCCTCTATTACTGCAAAGGAAGATGCTTCTATTATCATCCAGAATACTGACAGTAATACCAGTTTAAATATAACTACTATAAATAAGGATTCTGATTCAAATATTATTGTCTCCAATGGAACAGTTACTATTGATGGATTTGCTGAAGGATCTGATACAGTAATTCAGTACGACTCATATGCTACTGTTAATGGATCTGCTGTGGTAACACAGAGTGCAATAACATATGCAGCTAGAATTGGAAATGTCCTTTATTCAACTGTTGCAGATGCAGCTGCTTCTACATCGACAGACAACAATGAAATTTGTCTTCTTTGTGATGTTGATAGTATTGCAATTGGAAATGGACAGGAAGTTGTCCTCAACCTTAAATCCAAGAAAGTAAATACAATTACAAATGCGGGTACAATGACAGTTTCCGATGGTACAGTATCCAGCGGTTTGACTTCATCTGCAGGATCAACAACCACTATAAATGGTGGAACATACACCAACATCAATGTCTCTTCAGGTACATCTACTATCAAGGATGGAACATTTAGCGGAACAATCAGTTTGTCCAGCGAAAACACAAAAGTTGAAGGTGGAAGCTTTAATCTCAGCTCAGATATTAGAAATAATATTGGTGAAGGATTTATTATCGTTCCTGAAGGAGAGAGATATGTCGTGAAACCATCATCCGAAGATGCTGGTACATATATTGCTAGCATTGGTAGTGTAAGATTTAACTCAATAGAGGCTGCTTTGAATGCAGCCGTCGAAAACGATACTGTTACTATATTGAATGATTGCACAGCAACTGATGCTGTTACAATCTCCAAGAGCATGACTATCAACCTTAATGGTAAAACAGTTACCGGTAGTGATAAGTGGACAATCAGTAGCACGGAGGTTTCTGTAACCTGTAGTGATGCTCTTCAGAATTTATTCTTAACACCTTCCGGCTATATGCTGAAAAAGACAGGTAGTGGAAGCTCTTCTGTATACAGCATTGCTACACAGAAGAAGGCAACTCCAACCTTTACTGGAAGTGATG
>JAILRW010000137.1 GCA_024698005.1 Sphaerochaetaceae bacterium
GAGAAAACTCCCTGGTCTGGTCTTGGAGAGTTCTCATCACCAACACTGCATGGCCCACCAGAAAATATGATGCCAACTGGCTTCATCTTCTTTATTTCCTCTGCAGGTGTTGTGTAAGGAACAATAACGCTGTAAACACCAGCCTCTCTAACGCGGCGGGCGATCAGTTGGCTGTACTGAGCACCAAAATCTAGCACCAGAACAGTATCGTGGTCTGTCTTATGCACCATATCCTCCTAAAAACAGGGATATAATAAGTTAGAGTTTTTTTCTGTGTAAATATTTATTCCCAACATTTTCGAAAAAAACTACACACCTTGTAAACAAGTCCAACTCCTTGTAACATCAAAAACAACATGAGTGAAGAAAAGAAGAAAAGAATACTTCCTCCTAACAGGATCATTGAAAACAGTATTCTCAAGACCTACAGAAGCAGAATTTGGGCTCCCTTTATCAATGCCATCAAGCAGTATGAGCTGATAAAAGAGGGAGACAGAGTTGCTGTCTGTATCTCTGGAGGCAAGGATTCTATGCTCCTTGCGCTTCTTTTCAAGATGCTGCATCGCTACTCTGACTTCCCATTCGAAGTTAAATACCTTGTCATGGATCCTGGCTACAACAAGGCAAACAGAGAGAGAATCGAGGAGAATGCAAAGCTTCTAGATATACCAATCCATATCTTCGAAACAAACGTATTTGAAGTTGCGAATATGCAAATAAAGTATCCTTGCTACCTCTGTGCAAAGATGCGCAGAGGATACCTCTACAAGAATGCAAAGGATTTGGGGTGCAACAAGATTGCACTAGGACACCATATGAATGATGTAATCGAGACAGTTCTCATGGGAATGTTCTACTCTTCCCAGATCCAGACCATGCCTCCCAAGCTTCATAGCAAGAATTTTGAAGGTATGGAGCTTATCCGCCCACTCTACTGCGTCAGAGAGGACGATATCATAAACTGGAAGAACTATAACAACCTTTCTTTCTTGCAGTGCGCCTGTCGTTTTACAGAAAACAGCGCAATCGGTGTCAGCGATAGCAAGCGACAGGAGATTAAGGAGCTTATAAGAGAGCTCAGAAAGAGTAATCCAGACTTAGAGGAATCACTATTCAACAGTGTTCATAATGTCTCTATAACTACCTTCCCTGGCTATCGCCTGCCTGATGGCAAACACTCCTTCCTTGAAAAATACGAAGATTAGAAAACACTTGCACTTTATCCCTTTTGGTAGTTAGATATAAGTATAAATGCAACAAAACGCAACAAACTTATCCGGAGGCAGATATGCATCACGATTACGAATACATAATCCACAATGATGGAAATGTAAAGAAGAAGGATCAGAGGCTGGCAAAGGAACTCTTCTCTATCGAACATGCAAGGGACGCAAGAAAATTCCATCGCCAGATTCCAGGCTATAAGATGACTCCTCTATCATCCCTTCCACTACTTGCCAACATGCTTGGCTTAGGTGGCATATATATCAAGGATGAAGCACAGCGTCTAACACTCAACTCATTCAAGGTAATGGGTGGTTCCTACGCTGTCTATAACTTCATCAAGAAGTATCTGGGAGCAGAAGACAAGGATCTATCATTTGAATATCTCACAAGCGATGAGTGTCATGAGAAATTAAAGGATGTTACATTCTGCTCTGCAACTGATGGAAACCATGGTAGAGGACTTGCCTGGGCAAGTATGGTACTTGGACTCAAGTGCCACATATATGTTCACAAGGATACAAGTAAACCACGTATCGAAGCCATCAGAAAGTATGGCGCAACAATAACAATTGTTGATGGCAACTATGATGATGCAGTAAGAAGAGCAGCTGAGGATGCCAAAAAGAATGGCTGGTATGTCGTTTCTGACACCTCTTGGGATGGATATACAGAAATTCCTACCTGGATCATGCAGGGCTATACTTCAATTCTGCTTGAAGCTCAGGAGCAGTTTGCAGGAATGGGAATTACTAGACCGACCCACGTAATAGTTCAGGCAGGTGTTGGTGCATTGGCAGCTTCAGTAGTTGGTTTCTACACTGCTCTATTCCCAGATGATCCACCTGTCTTCATAGTGGTAGAGCCAGACAGAGCTGCTTGCATCTATGAGTCGATAAAGGTGGGAGATGGCAAGCCTCACTCAGTAAAGGGAGAGCTTGAGACCATCATGGCAGGTCTTGCCTGTGGAGACCCATCCCCTATCGCTTTCGATATTCTCAATGACAATGCTGATGCTTTCATCAAATGTCGTGATTACGTAGCAGCAAGAGGCATGAGAATCCTCTCCTGTCCAATCAGTGGAGATCCTTTCATGATTTCAGGTGAAAGTGGTGCAGTTCCTCTAGGAATTCTCTACTCCATCCTATCAGAGAAGGATAACAAGGAATTGGTCGAGAAGCTAAAGCTTGATTCCAACTCACTTGTCTTCATGATCAACACGGAAGGTAATACAGACCCAATCGATTTCAGAAGAATAATCTGGGATGGACAGGATCAAGTTCCAAAAGAATATAGAACTAGAAGGTAAATATAGTTAGACCTCTGCAATCACGCAGAGGTCTACTTCGTTATAGGGTCTCAAGAGCGGGAAGCGAGTCGTACTCTGCTCTTATTGCATTTTCAACAACTGAAGGAAGAGCCTTCAACTCCTCTTCGCTCATTCCCTTTGTTTCTATTGGCTTCAAATAAGAAAGATAGATGTCATGAATCTTCAAATCCTTAGCATCCTCAAACAACTTCCTTGTGCCTTTGATGCAGACAGGAACAACAGTAGCTCCAACTCTGGTTGCCATCTTGAAGGAGCCAGCCTTGAATTCATGGATCTTTCCATCCTTACTTCTGGTACCTTCTGGATAGATTGACATGCTGTGACCATTCTTCAAATATTCACTGCCCTTCAAGATTGCCTTGATGGACTCACGAGGATTCTTTCTATCAAGGAAAACAGAACCAAGTCCAATAAAGAAGGCATTTACAACTGGAACCTTCTTGATCTCCTTCTTACCGATAAATCCAGTTCTGATTCCAAACGGATAAAGCATGGCAACAATATCCATGATGCCCTGATGGTTTGCAAAATAACAGTAGCATTTATTCTTCAGATCGAGCTGTTCCTTTCCCTTGACATGAAGTCTACCACCGATCAGGAATATTACCATGTGTGCAAAGATTCTTATGCCAAAGTAGAGGATCACATCATAGAGCTTGTCCAGCTTCATCTTCTTAAAAAGATATAGGATTGGGGTAAGCAGGACAGATACTGTCATCAATGGGAGTACAATTACTGCTGCAAGAATTACTCTTAAGATCTTCATAGCTCATCTCTCTTTATGTTATACAGTTTTGCGTAGGAACCATTTCTTTCCAAGAGCTCATCATGTGTTCCCTTCTCTACTACATTACCCTTCTCGATAACATAAATGCAATCGGAATTGATGATAGTTGAAAGACGATGAGCAATTACAATGGAAGTTTTTCCCTTCGCGATGCGTTCGAATGCTTCTTGAATCAAAGCCTCTGACTCTGTATCAAGTGCACTGGTTGCCTCATCGAATACCAAAATTGGAGGGTTCTTCAAGAAGACACGTGCAATTGAAATTCTCTGCTTCTGACCGCCAGAGAGTCTTGTTCCCCTCTCCCCAACTTCAGTATCAAGACCCTTTGGAAGGGAGGAAACAAAGTCATAGAGATTTGCAACCTTTAAAGCTGCCCAAAGCTCCTTGTCTGTGGCTTCAGGATTTCCATAAAGCAGGTTCTCTCTAATTGTTGAATCAAAGAGGAATACTGACTGCTGCACAAAACCAATCGATCTATGAAGAGAGTTCTGAGTAACAGACTTTATGTCCTGGCCATCTATGAGGATTGTTCCTGTCTGACTTTCATAGAAACGTGATAGAAGATTTACAATAGTAGTCTTACCAGAACCGGATTCACCTACCAGTGCGATCTTGCTTCCGCCCGGAATTGAGAGGTTGAGGTTTTCAACAACCTCATCCCCATCCCCATTTTCATATTTGAAGGTGACATCCTTGAAATCGATATCGCCATTCTTTATCTCAAGATCGTGAGCGTTTTCGCTATCCTGGATCTCTGGCTTTATATCCATTACCTCTGTAAAGCGTTCGAAGGAAGCAATTCCTACCTGAAGCTGTTCAGTGAAGTTGATGAGCCTATCAAGTGGAGGAGTAACTACACCTACATAGAGTGTGAATGCAAACAGATCTGGGAATTGGATATCTCCCAAAGCAAGCAAGATAGCACCACCTGCAACGGTTACAAGGTAATAGAGCTGTCTGATGAAGGTCATGCCAGACTGATAAGTTGCCATCTGTGCATACATCTTTTCTCTGCTTCTCTGAAGTACAACATTCTCACTTCTGAACTTGTCAGACTGCCTCTTTTCATTACCAAATGACTTAACTTCCCTGATTCCCTGAATAGAGTTCTCTGCCTGAATGTTTACATTCGCAATACTCTTTCTTATCTCTCTGTTCCTGGCCTTCAGTCTTCCTCCGAAGACGATGCCATAAAACAGCATTATCACAAGAGGAATAGCAGAAATTATAGCGAGTTTGATATTCATCATGGCCATCAGGATATAGGCACCGATGATAGTTACCATTGAGATCAAGAAATCTTCAGGACAGTGGTGTGCACACTCTGTGATATTGAAGAGATCATTTGTAATTCTTGAAATAACACTTCCTGTCTTGTTCGCATCAAAGTAACTGAAGGAGAGAGTTTCCAGGTGGTCGAATAGCTCCTGGCGCATCTCATGCTCCATCCAGACACCCAGAATATGACCCCAACGAATTCTAACATAGGTGAAGATTGCTTCGAAAACGTAAATGAGAAGCATCAGTAAAAAGATGATTCCCATTGCTTTGAAATCCCCTTCCTTCAAAGGTCCGTAGATCAGATATCTTGTAAGATAAGGGAATATAACAGAAAGTAGGCTTGATAGAGTTGCTGCACTCATATCAAGCCAGAAGAGCCATCTAAATGGCCTATAATAGCTTATAAACCTTTTTAATAGTTTCACTTTTCCTCTTTCTTTCCAAAGAGAGCCTTGAAACGGCTCCAGAGATTTTCCTTCTTCTTTGGAGTTGTTGTTTTCTGATTTGGAGCAGAAGAAACGTTGGCCATTGGCTTAACGGTTTTCTTCTTTTTAGGTGCAATCTTCTTGCCACCCTCTTTCTCGAACTCCTTCCTATAGAGCTTCATTCTCTCTTCTACGCTCATTTTGGAAAGCTTGTTGTAGTCAGCACGGCTTCTCTTCTTTGGAAGATCCTCTTCCTCTTGCTTTTCCACTCTTCTTTCAGAACGACGAGATGTACTTCTCCTGTTGCTTGAACCTCTGCCTGTAGAGCGATCAAAGGATGATTTCTTTGGTTTCTGTCTTGAGGAGAAGTCCATTTCAGCACTCTTGTCCTCTACTTCTGGAAGATCCAGCTCATCTATCCAAAGTACTGGAATCTTCATCTGGATGTAGTTTTCAATTGCCTCAAGGCCATAGATGTAATCTTCGCAGGCAAGAGTAATTGCCTTACCACTCTTTCCAGCTCTAGCTGTTCTTCCTATTCTATGGACGTAGGACTCAAAATCCTCTGGGATATCGTAGTTGACAACAAGCTGCAGATCATCGATCTGGAGACCACGGGCTGCAACGTCAGTTGCGACCAGGAACTTGAGCTGTCCATTCTTCATCTTGTCCAGAGTCTTCAATCTATCGCTCTGGGCCATGTCCCCCATGAGGTACGCACACTTGTAGCCATTGGCAACAAGGCGCTTAGAAACCTCTACTGTCCTTCCCTTTGTATTACAGAAGATGAGACAGCTTTCTGGATTTATGTGCTTGAGCAGTCTTAGAAGAACACCAAATTTCTCGCTCTTTGTTACATGGAAAAGCTCTTGAGTAATCTTCTTTACTGTAATTTCCTCAGGCTGTGATTCAATCTCCTCAGGGGAGTTCATATACTCCCAAGCAAGATTTCTGACCTTAGTAGAAAGAGTTGCAGAAAGAAGCATCGTCTGCCTTTCAGAAGGCTTGAGCATCATTGAGAACATCTTCTGGATGTCTGGATAGAAGCCCATATCGAACATTCTGTCTGCCTCATCAAGAACTACAGTTGTGAACTGTCTGAAATCGATCTTGCCTGATTTGGCAAAGTCGATAAGACGACCTGGAGTTCCAACATAGAGGGCAAGGCCTGAGGATATCTCTTCGCTTTGATGAGCATAACCGACCCCGCCATAGAAACAACCGACCTTGAAGCCAGGAATTTGTGAAGAAAGGAGTTTTGCATCCTTCTCGATCTGTACAGCAAGCTCTCTAGTTGGTGCAACTATAAGGGCAACAGGCAAAGCAAGGCCTGCACTCAATGCCTTCACGTATTTCTCAATGATAGTAAGAACAAAAATAGCTGTCTTGCCAGATCCAGTCTTAGATTGGACCATGACATCTTTCCCTGTAAGGGAGATAGGAAGTACCATGCTCTGTACATTGGTACACTCCTGAAAACCTGCCTGACTTATACCGGCAAGTGTGGCCTCGTTAAGGCCTAGTTCTGTGAATTTCATATATGTATCCTGTTATAACAGTTGTATTTCTTTCGTTTTAGCCCTTGCAGAATAAGGATTATCACTCGTTTTGTCTATGCCTAGAAAATATATTTTTCATCAAGGTAAATAATTAGCAGAGCCTTGTTGCGCAAAGCTCTGCAATTGATCATTCATACCTGAGTACTTCTCTAGGTTTACTGCCGTTGGCAGGTCCTACAAGGCCTTCCTCTTCCATCTGCTCGACAATTCTGGCAGCCTTGTTATAGCCAATTCCCAGTCTTCTTTGCAGATAGGAAGCGCTTGCACACTTTCTCTCCCAGATGATGGCCTTTGCTCTCTCGTAGAGGTCTCCATCAGTTCCTACGCTGCTACTGGACTCTGAATAACCATCATCCTCGTCCTCTACATCGTCCTCAAAGATCGATTCATCGAGGTAGTCAGGCTCTCCCTGACTCTTTGCATAGCGTACAATTTCAAAGACCTCATCATCAGAGAGGAAACAGCCCTGAAGACGATTGGTACCGTAACCAACATTCATCAGCATATCACCTCTGCCGAGCAGGTTCTCTGCTCCACCCTCACCCAGAATGATACCAGAATCGATACCGCTAGCTACCCTGAAGGCGATCCTTGCTGGAATGTTGGCCTTGATAACACCAGTGACGACCTGTGCAGATGGTCTCTGGGTTGCCAGTACTACATGAATACCAGCAGCCCTGGCCTTCTGCAAGAGTCTCTGTAGGTATCCTTCCATCTCCTTTCCAACGGTGAGCATCAAGTCTGCATACTCATCCATGATAAGGACGATGTATGGAAGCTTTTCAGTAGCATATCCCATCTCATGAATTCTATCGTTATAGGCGTCGATCTTTCTAAGTCCCATCTGTGAAAGTAGTGAATACCTTCTCTCCATCTCATCACAGAGCCATGAAAGCATCTTGAGAACTCTCTTGTTATCTGTAATTACAGGAGTAAGAAGATGAGGAAGCCCATTGTATACAGTGAGCTCTACGACCTTTGGGTCAACCATTATCAACCTGACTTCCTTAGGGCTCTTTGAATACAGAATTGAGGCGATAAGGGAGTTGATACAGACAGACTTACCAGAGCCAGTAGTACCAGCGATGAGAAGATGTGGGGTCTTGGCAACATCGACAAGCTGTGGCTCACCATAGATGTTTCTTCCAAGCAGAAGAGGAACCGCTGCATTCTTTGAGTTGAGAGTTGGCAAGAGTTCCTTGAAACCTACAGTTGCAACCTTGTCATTTGGAACCTCGACACCGATTTCACTTCTTCCTGGGATAGGAGCAAGAATTCTTACATTCTTTCCACCAATTGCCAGCTTGATATTCTGCTCAAGTCTCTTGACCGCATTTACCATGATTCCTGGAGCAAGGTCATAGCAGAACATGGTGACAGATGGTCCCTTGACTGCATTCTTGTAGAACACCTCTACCCTGAACTCATGCATCGTATCCTGAATACGCTGTCCAACCATGTCAGTGCGCTCGTCAACTGCATAGCTGGAGGTTGGATAGTCAACGAGCAGGGAAATAGGAGGTGGGTTGTATCCCTTTCTCTGTCTGGCCTTGATCGCATCAAGGCCTGCCTCATTGCTTGCAAGCCCTGCGACACCAACCTTGAATTCAACCTCCTGACTCTTGGTAAGAGGAGCTTCTCTAGGCTTTACATCTTCAACAACGAAACCATTGACACCCTTGGCAGTGCTCTCCTTCTGGTAGTAGCCAGTATCCCTTGGAAGCTCATTGTCACTTGTACGAACACTCTCATAGATCGGTCTTCTTTTGTGTTCTGGTTCTGGAGCGAAGGTCTCTTCTCCGATGTCGATCACTTCCTCTTCCCCATAGATTTCCTTTCTAGGTGAAGTGTTAGTGCTCATCTTTGGAGTACTTTCTGTATATCTTTCTGCGGCTTTTACAGGTGCCTTCTCTGCAGGCTTCTTCTGGAGAGCCTCGAAGAGTTTATAGCGAGGATGGGAAGGAGATAGTGATGACGGTGCAAAACTTATCTCTTCCTTCTTTGGCTCCTCTTTTCTCTCCTCTCTGAGCCTATCTTCAGCCCTGTTCTCTTCTGGAGTCTTCTTCAAGGATTCGAATAGCTTGTACCTTGGGTGGTTAGGAGACAGGTTTGAAGGAGCAAAGTTGCTTGTATTGCTCTTCTGCTCTTCTGCTGTTGTAACAGGTTTTGGGTTCGAATTCTTCAAGGACTCGAACATCTTGTACCTTGGATGGTTAGGAGACAGATTAGAAGGAGCGATACTAGAGCTTGGCTTTGATTCACGAACTGGAGTCTCATCCTCATAGAATCCCTTGATAGGACCTATATTGTCAGGCCTCTTGGTATCCATGCTCTTATCTGCTGCCTCTGCAATTGAGCTGAAGAAGAGACCTGCATTCGCTTCAGGTTCCTTCTTCTCCTCTTCAATCTTTGCAGATGTGAATGCAGGTGAACTGACAGGAGCTGTTTCCTTTATTTCAATTACTGGAGCAGCTGGTATGCTTTTTTCTTCGCCAGAAGAGAAATCTGGCATCCTGCTATAGCTTGGAACCCAGAAAGAACCTGAATTATTGATTTTGGAGACTGAGGCTGGCTCGCTATTTCTTTCTTCCATCCTGGCTCTATCACGTCTGAGTTCATCGAACTCCATTTTCTTTTCTTCTCTCTTTACGCGAAGAGCCTCTTCCTGAAGCATTATCTCCTCTTCTTCCTGCTTCTTCTCTTCTGCCATTCTGGCATTGAGCTGCTTAGACTCCTGCTTTTTCAACCTCTCTTCAGCCTTCTTCTGCTTTGAAAGGGCTTTCATTTCCTTCTTTTCCATTCTGAGAGCCTTCTTGGCAGCTCTCATCTCTTTCTTCTCGTTTCTTATTTCCTTAGCGCTCTTCTTTGCTTCCTCTTCAAGTATTCTCTTGTCCCTCACATGATCTGTACGGTTCAAGAAGAGAGCAAACTTAAAAAGTAGGAAGGTTACTAAGATTTCAACTAAAAGAATCAAAGGAGCGTAGAACTCTGGAAGAGTACTAAGCTTCGAAACAAAGAAGGTAGGTGTTGTGATACCATCGAGGGTATTTACTACTACAACTATAGAAAAATACAAGATTGCAAAAGCAAAGGTGACTATATGTAAATAGGCTCTCTTTCCTCTTGCATAGAGTGTAAATAGACCAAGGAACAATGAAACAGTTCCAAACACAGGAAGGGCATATGAACTTTTTGATATACAGAGATTTGCCCTTACTAATGAAAAAAACTTATCCATTATAGGATTCGACATCTTTGCTGAAAAAATCATGAAGATGCCAAAAGCACAGAGGAAAAGGGCCAGAGCAAGAGTGACCTTTGTTCCCTTCCTTATCCTGATATTGTTACCTTCTTCTTTCATCACTTCCTCTTTATCGTGCAGATCATTCTTGGTTCATCAAGGAATGGAACCTTGACATCATCAAACGAATAGTCATATCCACAGAGATCTGAAAGTTCAGCTTCAACGTAGTTTCTCTGACCTTTGTAGGCCATGAAGGCTCCACCCTCCTTCATGATTCGTTCAACGTCCTTTATGATGTCATATATAGGATGGAAGGCTCTACAGGTTACGACATCAAACTTATCGTCAACTTCCTTCACATCCCTATTTATTATCTTAACATTACTAAGCTTGCAGCGGAGAATAACATTTCTAAGAAAATCAACTCTTCTCTTCATCCTCTCAACTAGCACAATTTCATTATCTTCAAGCATTATTGCCAGAATGATGCCTGGAAAGCCTGCACCAGAACCAAGATCTGCAAGCACTCCATCCCCCAGCTCCTTCTTTATCACAGGAACTCCAGCAAGACAATCCAGAAAGTGTCTAATGATGAGATCAGATTCCTCTTCATAACTGACCAGCTTGTAGACTGGATTGAAGAGAGCAATTTCACTCTTGAAGATATCAAGCTTCTTTCTCTGCTCAGCAGTTATAGAGATACCAAGTTTCTTAAGTCCTTCATTCAGGAGATCCATTCTCACTCTCCTTTGCCTTTCTGGCACTCTTTACTCCAATCATCAACAGAGCAATATCACTTACTCTTACCCCGCTTATTCTCTGGGCCTGACCAACAGAGTGTGGCCTTATGTTCTTGAGTTTCTCTCTAGATTCTGCAGAAAGTCCTTCAAGAGCATCGTAATCAAAGTCATCTGGAATTAGGATGCTCTCATTCTTCAAGAAACGATCGACCTCGATCTCCTGTCTCTTCAAGTAGCCCGAATACTTTATATCAAGCTCGACTTCATTTCTGATGTACCTTGGATAATCATTGAGCTTTGCTACATGAGAAGAGATATAATCCATTGTAATTTCTGGCTCCTTGAGCAGAGCAAGACCATTCTTTCCTCTCTCCTTGTAGCTCTTTACAAGCTCCTTTACACAATCCATGGCCTTGAGCTTCTCTTCAAGCTTCTCAAGTCTTTCCTTGTCACACGCACCCTTCTCGTATGCTTTTCTTGTCAGACGCTGGTCTGCATTATCATGGCGTAGTGAAAGACGATACTCAGCACGAGAAGTGAACATTCTATATGGTTCCTTCGTGCCTTTAGTAACAAGGTCATCGATAAGGACACCGATGTACGCCTCTGTCCTTGAAAGGATCAAAGGAGCTTCTCCACGAAGCTTCAGACCTGCATTTAGACCTGCCATCAAACCCTGAGCTGCAGCCTCTTCATAGCCACTGGTTCCATTTGTCTGACCTGCGATGAAAAGGTTTTCCAGATGCTTGGATTCAAGGGATGGCAAGAGGTCCTGAGGATTGAGGTAGTCATATTCTACTGCATAGGCTGGACGCATTATCTCACAGTGTCTCAAACCAGGAAGGGTTCTCATGAACTTCCTCTGTACCTCCTCAGGTAGGGAGGAAGAGAGTCCATTCAGATACATCTCCTCAGTATTTATTCCCTCAGGCTCAACAAATATCTGGTGGCGCTCTCTATCTGGGAAGCGCACGACTTTATCCTCGATCGAAGGACAGTATCTTGGACCCTTTCCCACGATCTTGCCACCATACAGTGGTGAGCGATGCATGTTTTCACGGATGATCTTATGTGTTTCTTCGTTGGTATAGGTGATGTAGCAATTTCTCTGTGGCCTAGTTACTTCATCAGTCATGAAGCTGAAAGGTACGATCTCCTCATCGCCTGGCTGTATCTCCATCTCATCGTAATCGAGGGAGGATGCAGCAACTCTGGCTGGAGTTCCTGTCTTCATTCTGCCTACATCGAAGCCCTTCTCTCTTAGGGCCTTGCCAAGGCCTTGCGCTGCCATCTCACCAAGGCGGCCACAAGGTGCATCGTACTCACCAATGAAGATTCTTCCTTCCATGAAGGTTCCTGTTGTCAGGACAACAGCACGGGATGAAATCTTCCAGCCACGCTCTGTTACAACACCAATGACCTTCCCCTTCTCGACAAGGAAATCAACAACAGTATCCATGAAGAGCTCAAGATTCTTTGTATGCTCCATGAGCTCTTTTGCATTTCGTGAATATGTGAACTTATCAGCCTGGGCACGAGGTGCCTGAACAGCGGGACCACGGCTCTTGTTGAGCATCCTGAACTGTATCTGACTTATATCGATGAGGTGGCCCATTTCACCACCAAGTGCATCTATTTCTCTTACCAGATTGCCCTTTGCAAGGCCTCCGATAGCTGGGTTGCAGCTAAGGCGACCAATGGCATCAAGGCTCTGGGTTATCATCAAGGTGGAAAAACCCTGTCTTGCAGAAGCAGAAGCTGCCTCTATACCAGCATGTCCACCACCGACGACAATTATATCGTAATCTTTCATATTTCTATTTTCCTACGCAGAACTTTGAGAAGAGAGTATCAAGAAGCTCTTCGTTAGTCACCTCTCCGGTAATAGCTCCAATACCTTCGAGGGCACTCTGGAAGTAGAGTGCGTAAACATCAACGCTAGTATCTCTCCTGAGGGCTCTGACAGTCCTGAGTGTCTCAAGAGTGGATGCAAGCTCTACTCTCTGGCGCTCTGAATCGATGACGATGTCATCAAGTTTTCTTCCACCCTTGGTAAGGAAGGCCTCTATCTCATCAAAGAGCTCTTCTATGCCCTCTCCCGACTGAGAGGAGATAGAAAGGCCTTCGCCCTTCTCTATATCACTCTTCGAGTAGAGAATTATCATATTCTCTCTCTTCTCTTTTGGAAGTTTTCTCTCGATTGGATCGACAAGGTACAAGATAAGATCAGCTTCCTCTATCAGCCTTTCAGACCTCTTTATACCTTCACTTTCAACTTCATCAGCACTCTCTCTCAGACCTGCTGTATCATACAGCCTTATTGGGATTCCCCTGATATCGCTCCACGCTTCAATGTAGTCTCTAGTAGTTCCCGGAATAGAAGAGACAATTGCTCTGTTCTCCTTCATAAGAAGGTTGAAGAGGCTACTCTTTCCTGCATTGGTGCTTCCTGCAAGTACGATCTTCGCTCCATCTCTGTATAGAGAAGAGGCGTCGTAGGAAGAGAGCAATCTTTCAAGACCTGTTATGATCTCGTCAACTTCTTCCTCTGGGAAGATCCACTCTTCTGGTATCTCATCCTCAGCATAGTCAAGCTGGACTTCAAGAGAGGAAAGGATATAGAGAAGCTTTTCTCTATACTCCTCAAGCCTATTTCTCAGTCTTCCCTCAAGCCTATCAAGGGCCTTCGCCTGCGAAAGCTCACTCTTGCTGGAGATGATCTCTTCAACTGCCTCTGCCTGAGTGAGATCCATCCTTCCATGCATGAAGGCACGGAAGGTAAACTCACCTCGCTTCGCCTTTCTGAATCCCACATCCTCCAAGGCTCTGAATATTCTCTTCAGGCCAGAAAGGGAGCCATGGGCGCTTATCTCTACAGCCTCTTCCCCTGTATATCCCTGGCCCTTTCTATAGACAGAAAGGACAACCTCATCGATTCTTTCTCCGTCGAGAGTTTGTAAATAACCATGTACCAGAGTTTTGCTTTTGGCTTCCAGAAGTCTCTTCTTTGAAGAGAAAATTTTTGAAATCATCTGGATACAATTATCACCACTCGTTCTGACTACAGAAAGAGCAGATGGCGCAAAGGCAGTTGCAAGTGCGTAAATCGGTTCGTCTGTTGTGTAGGCTTCCACAGTTTGAAAGTATAGATAGTTGAACCAATCCTTACAAGGAAGCTAAGATAAAAATATGTTCGATTTCAATGCACAGAAAATGAGAAGTCTCCTTTTCAGGAATATACGTAACTTCTTTGATACTAAAAATTACCTTGAAGTTTTCACCCCGACCCTTTCAGACACTTTGATACCTGAACCTACTATCCAGAACTTCAAGACTGAATTCATAAATGAATTTGTAGGCAGCAAACACTTCTATATGATTCCGTCTCCAGAGATTTTCATGAAGACACTCCTTGCAAATAATAGTGGTTCCATCTATGAGATCTCTCAGTGCTTCAGAAATTCAGAGCAGCTTGGTGATGTCCACAATCCTGAATTCACAATGCTCGAATACTACACTGTAGGTTTCGATGAAGAGGACTCCATCGCTCTCACAGAAGAGCTGATAAGAGAGACTGCAATCCCTGGAACTCCAGAATATGTACTTCCCCCTTTCATCAGAATGAGTGTGAACGAGGCCATGATAAAGTATGCAAAAGTTGACCTTGAAAAGTGTCAGGAGCCTATAAAACTTAGAGAGGAAGCTGAAAGGCTTGGCCTCTATGTCCCAGAAAATGAACCCTGGGATGATACATTCAACCGTATCTTCATCAACTTTGTCGAGACAAATCTTCCAACAGAACACCCAGTTGTACTGACCGACTACCCATACCAGATAGACTGTCTTGCCAAGAGAAAAGCAGGTACCCCTTATCGCCAGAGGTGGGAGATGTATATAGCGGGAGTTGAAATTGCAAACTGCTATAGAGAAGAAACGGACAAGGAAGTTACAAGAGCCTACTATGAAAAGGAATATCAGCGTCTAGCAAGGGAAAGAGCAGAAACAGGATTGCCAATTCCTACTATTTCCAAAACATTCCCAGAGCTTGAGATCCCAGAATCCAGTGGCGTTGCGATCGGGCTTGACCGCCTTCTCATGGTAATGATGGGGAAAACAGAGATAGCACCTTTACTTTTATTTCCGCTTTCTGATATGATGTGACGCGGAATTTGATTCCTTTCAAAATAAGCAATTACTTAATGAATTTATATTTGAGGTAACAAAATGATTAAAGCAGGTCAGATTGACAAAGGAACTGCACTCCTTATCAAGGGTCAGCCATTTGTCTGTATCGAACGTGAGTTCGTAAACCCAGGTAAGGGTTCTGCATTCGTTCGTCTCAAGCTCAAGAGCCCAGCAACAGGTCAGGTTCTTTCTGAGACAATGAAGAGCCAGGATAACGCAGAAGACATTACAGTTGAGGACAGAGACCTTCAGTACCTCTACAACGATGGCACAAACTTCTCATTCATGGAAACAAGTAACTATGAGCAGATCGAAGTACCAATGGCATCTTTCCCAGACTATGAATATTTCATGAAGGAAGGCGAGACTTACAGAGCTACCTTCTGGGAAGATCAGGTTCTTGATGTTCAGATCCCACAGAAGATCGTTTTCGTTGTAGCTGAGGCTGAAGATGCAATCAAGGGCGATACCGTTCAGGGTGCAACAAAGACTGTTACAACAGAGACTGGTCTCAAGGTAAGAGTTCCTATCTTCATCAAGCAGGGTGAAAAGATCCGCGTCAACACAGAGACAAAGGAATATCTCGAAAGAGTAAACAAGTAAGCTTTTCGCTTTCAGCTTTCAGGTGACTGCCACTTCAAAATGGCAGTCACTTTTTTATAGCTCTGAGAGTATAAGGCCTGACATTACCAGGAGCATTCCAAGAATACTCTGAAAAGTAAAACGCTCTCCCAAGGTAAAATAGGCCGCTATCACAGTGAATACTGGATTGAGATAGATATACACTCCAGATGCAACTGCTCCAAGTAGTTTAACTCCATAGTTCCAGGTGACAAAACAGATAGCAGAAGCAAGGACACCCAGGAAAAGCAAGCAAAAGAGCATAACAGGATCTGAAAACTTCTCAGGGCTCAAAGAGAAGGATGTGAATGGAAGAATTGGCAAGGTAAAGAGGATGCCATACATGAAGCATCTTCTCGTTATCTGGAAGACATTGTATCCCCTATCCGAGCACTTCTTGACATAGTAGGAGTAAAAACCCCAAGCGATTGCAGAAATTAGAGCAAGACCGTCACCTTTGAATGAGAAGACAAACCCCTCTGTTGTGAAACTTAAAAGAGCTATACCCACGATTGCAAAAACAAATCCAAGGTAGAACTTCCAATCTGGCATCTCACTCTTGTTGCCAAGGACATAGTAGATTATTGCGATGAAGAATGGTGCAGTTGAGACGATTATCGATACATTCGATGCCCTTGTGTATGCAAGGCTCACATTCTCAAGTAGGTAGTAAAGTGTTATCCCACACAGCCCTGCCATAGCAAAAGGCACTTCATCCTTTATCTTTTCCAGCTTCAAGGGCTTTGGATATATTACCCAGAGCAGGATGTAAGCAATTACAAATCGGATCATAAAGATTTCAACAGGTGCAAACACCCTAAGTAGCAGTTTGGTAGCAATAAATGTAAAACCCCAGACTGCTATCGTAGAGAAGGCAAGTATGTGCCCCAATAATCTTCTATTGTTCATGCAAGAATTTTCCTCAATATAGCTTCGAATCCTCTTGTACACCTTTCGAGCTCTTCAAGCTCGATATACTCATCCTTTACATGAGCAAGTGTTTCAAGACTTGGTCCGTAGCCTATTGTAGGGATTCCCGCCTCCGCTGAAAAGTGGCTTCCATTGGTACAGAAGAAATAATGGTCAAGTTCATGGTCAAGTGTGCACTCTTCAAGCGCTTCAACTGCACACCTGACAAGAGGGCTGTTTCTGTCTATCTCCCAGGCAGGGAAGAATCGCTTTGCAGAGATCGTTTCTCCTGTGTAGCACCTTTCACTTCCTGAGGTTATTGAGACTTTTGCCTCAAATGATGGATCTTCACTTTTCAGTTTTTTAATGTACTCTTCAACTTCACCCAGCACGCTCTCTTCTGTTTCACCAACCAGCAATCTTCTATCGAAGGTTGCCCTGCAGTAATCTGGGAGGACAGATGCGCCTGGATAGGGACTTGATATAATATCTGTGAGCACCATTATTCCTTCACCTAGCAAAGGGCTCACAGGTGTCTTCCTATTTTCAATCATAGAAATAAGCTTCAGCATCGAAGAAACAGCATTCACGCCCTTTTCCGGGCTGGAGCTGTGGCAGCTCTTGCCAAAGGTTTCAACCAACACTTCCGCTCTTCCTCTCTGGCCAATCTTGACAGTACCAGAGGTTGCTTCTCCAATTATTACAGCATCAGGTTTTACAAATTCGGAAACAAGGCGGGATGATACACCTTCAAAACACTCTTCATGCACAGTACAGGAGAGAGCTGCCCTACCTGCAAAATTTCTATCCCTAGCAAGAGAGATGAGAGAAGTCAGCATTGCAGCTACACTGCCCTTCATATCGGAAGCACCTCTTGCATACAATCGTCCATCAACAATTTCACAGCCATAAGGATCATGCTTCCAGCCCTCTCTGTTCTTCACAGGGACTGTGTCTATGTGCCCATCCATCAGGACAGTCTTACCAGGTCTGTTTCCATTTACAATGCCAACAACAGACCCATATCTATCTATGTGGACAACATCAAAGCCTGCTTCTTCCATCTCCTTCTTGATCTGGAGCGCAACACGCTCCTCCTCTCCAGATAGAGAGGGAATTGACAAAAGTCTTTTTGCCCTTTCGACGACCTCGCTCATACTTAATCCTCTGCTTCTCCCCTATCTACCTTGCCCATGAGAATGTAGGATACGAGCATTGTGATAGCAACGAAGATAAAGAGACCAGGATATCCAAAGATATCGATGATGAAACCGGAAATAGGAGGAGAGACAACACTTGCAGCCTGATTGAAGAAGTAGTACAGGCCTGTGTATATACCAATGGTCTCAAAGGTCGAAAGCTGCCAGAGCATAGGGAAAGAGTTATTTACTACAGCAACCCAGAAGGTTCCAAAGACAAATAGAAGTGCCCAGAAAATATAGAGGGAAGCAGTGCTACTTCCTGCAATTGTTACAGAGTGCAAGGTAATTAATAACATCACTGCGATTACCACCAGAAGAGAAGCTCTAATGACCTTCTTTCTGCCCTTTTCATGAGCAAGCTTACCAGATGGAATTGCAAAGATTGCATAGGAAATTCCAACCATTCCACTTGCAAGTGCTGCAGTTCCAGATGAGGTTCCAAGCACCTCCTTGGAATAGGTTCCAATGAATGGAAGGATTCCCTGATATCCCAAGAACCAGGAGAAGAGTGATAAAAGGATGTAGAGTGCAGATTTGTTTTCTTCACTTATTACAGCCTTGAGGCTCTGAAGCAATGGCTCCTTCTTCTCGCTATCCTTTTTCTCACTCTCTGAAAGAGCACTGTTTTTCTCCTTTACAAATAGAAGAAGCATCAATGCAGCCAGGATAACAAAGATGGAAGCAACTGGGAATGCAAGTACATTATCAGTTGTCCCAAAGTGTGGCAGAGTAATCTTCACATCCATGAGACGTGCAAGCAGAACTGTTCCGAGTATCGCAGCAAGTCCACCCATCGTGTTTATTACACCATTTGCTTCACTTCTCAGATCACCTGGAACCATATCAGGCATGAGAGCAACAACTGGTCCTCTAGCTGCCTGCTTTGCTAGGTTCAGTAAAAATACTGCTGAGATCAAGTAAAAGAGCGACGAGAGCGCAGCTATAGGCACGAGAGCAAAGAGAATTGCAGTAAGGGGCAAAAGTGTAATGATATAGGGCATTCTTCTTCCAATTGGGGTCACAGTCCTATCGGACATGGCTGAAAAAATTGGAATCAGGAATATTGCAAGAATATTATCCAGCGTCATGATAATGCCGATAATAGACTTACTTGAAATATATTTTCCTAAAAATATAGGGATATAAGTATCATACAGAGGGTCCAAAAGACCTACTGTAAAGAAACCTAATCCTATAAGAAAGGTTGTAAGATAATAGCCCTTCAGGCTCTTCTTTCCACTCATGGCTCACTCCTAGTTGTCGATTCTACCACAAGAATTGGAAAAGCTTCACTCTACAAGCATGATATAATCAGCTTTTCTTGGCCTAGCAGGAGTCTCTTCCCCTTTTCTGTAACCAAGAATACAGTTTCCAATACCCTGCAGATCTCCATCTACTCCCAGATCCTTCAGAAGTTTCTTGCCTTCATCCGTATCGAAGACCTCTTTTGCTCTGTGGATCCAACAGGATGAAACTCCAAGAGCATGAGCTGCATTCATCAAATTGCCCATTACCAGAGAACCATCGTAAACACGATTTGGGTTACTTCTATCTGCGAGGACTACAAGCACAATTGGAGCTCCGTAGAATGGGTCGATGTCTTTCCCCAGAACCTCTGCATTCAGCTTGGACATCTTGTCCCTGATCTTTTTATTCTTCACACAAAGGATTACAGGTGACTGACGATTCATCGCAGTCGGTGCCATAGTTCCAGCATCAAGGATCTTCCAAAGAGTCTCGTCGTCAACCATTTTTTCTGTAAAAGCTCTAGTACTTCTTCTTGTCATCAAACAATCAATAGCGTCCATATATTTATCTCCTAATGGACAATTATATCACTTACTCCGATTGAAGTTATTTAAAATTACTGATACTAATTCACCTTGTGATAACAAGAGATACAATTGAAGAAAAACTTAGTCTTACAGAAGGTGAAAAGAAGTGGCTTGCAAACCCAAGCTCCCTTCCTCTTCTTGTGAGCGATTTCTTCTTCTCTTTGATAGATAAGGACGATCCAGAAGACCCTATAAGAAGACAGGTCATACCACAGGAGTTGGAATCAAAAGTAGAAGACTTCCTGGACCCACTCATGGAGGTAAGCTACTCCGTGACAGAGCGCCTTATCCACCACTACACAAACCGCTGTGCCCTTCTCACTACTGACCGCTGTTTCACATACTGTCGTCACTGCTTCAGAAGAAGGTTCACAGGAACAAGTACAGGTCAAATCTCTCAAGAGCAAATAATAGAAGCCGTAGATTATTTGAAAGCACATAAAGAAGTAAAGGAACTACTGTTGACTGGTGGAGACCTCTTCACTCTTTCAAATGATAGACTTGAGTTTCTATTCAGAAGTCTCAGAGAAGCAAGAGAGGATATAATACCCCGCCTCTGTACAAGAGCAGTTGCAACCTATCCAGAACGCTTTGATGATGAATTGATGGCTATTGTAAAGCGCTATAGCTACGGAGCCCCTTTTGTATTGATGACACAGTTCAACCACCCAAGGGAGCTGAACGAGAAATCTATCAATGCTGTCTCACGCTTTATCGACATGGGAATACCTGCCTACAACCAGTCGGTTCTATTAAAAGGTGTAAATGACAATGTAGATGTACTTGAAGAGCTTTCAAACAAGCTTATGTACAACAGGATAAAACCCTACTACCTCTTCCAGGGAGACCAAGTGTGTGGAACCAAGCACCTGAGAGTAGACATCGTAAAGGGCCTTGAAATAGAAAAGGAGCTGAGAAAACGACTATCTGGCCTAACTATGCCACAATACACGGCAGATCTTCCTCAAGGAGGGGGAAAGGTAATACTTACAGAAAACTACCTGAAGGAAGTACATGAAGACCACGTGGTCTTTGAAACTCCAGATGGAGAAATCAGGAAATACCCTAGATAAGAAGAAGGCACCCAACTGGGTGCCAACTCTTTCATTACTCGGAAACCTTACTCAGGACATCTTCAATTGCCTTGTTTCTTGCACTGCTTCTGCTTCCTTCATACTGTGATTCATTGCTTATGATATTCACAGAATTGCTTGCAGGTGCAGATACAACCTGATTTGTATAGCCAGATTTTTCAATACCGAGCTGTTCCATTACGAGGTCAACTGTATCCATTACGATAAGGTTTCTGTTCTCATCGATGATATCCTGGATTATTGGAGCAACTGTATCCTTGTTCAGATAAGCTTCAACGATAGGTTCTGCATCCTTTGCAAAATCCTTCTCTACCTTGTCATAGACGTTATCAGCAACTACAGGAGCGATTGTCTCGACCAAGCTATCCTTCATGGTTGCATATTCATTTGCGATGATTGCTGTAATCTCAGTCTTGAGAGCTTCCATGATAGCAGCCTTTCTTTCTTCTTCAATAGCCTGAGTATCTGTAACCTTTATTACATTAGCAGGTGCTGATGCACTTGGGGTCTCAGTGCTCTTGGCAGCAGTAGACTTAACAGTAGCAACAGATGGAGCTGGAGGGGCTGGAGCGACAGCTGGTGCTTCCTGCTTGGCAGCAGACTCTGTACTCTTTACAGGCTCTACTTTATTAGCAGTACTCTTTACTTCCTGAGTTTTATCTTCTTTAGCAGGGGTGCTATTAGCTTCAGTAGTCTCGCCTGAAACAAGACCATCAAGACCAACTACTATTCTGTTTGTAAGTTCGTTTATAATATTGTCATCTTCTGAATTAGCTTGAGCTTTTCCAACATTGGATGTTGTGCCTCCAACATTTAAGAAATCAAATAAGGTGCCATCAACTGGCCTAGTTATGACAATACCTGCAAAAACAGCAACAGTCAAAACGACTGAGAAAACTAGAAAAAAGATACTTAAAACTCTGTTACTCATTCAAATAACCCCTAAAGCAAAGTCTATCATAATACGATTGGACTTGTCGATAAAGATAATTTTCGTCTGCGTCATTTAATATAGTGTACACTGGCTTATCTTGTTCAAATAAAGATAATCCTATGTCTTTTTGATTTAAATTACGGGAAAGGAACCCTTCTTTGGTAATATTTTCCCTTTTCAAGGCCCTATCAAGCCTCTGTTCAAGGGGAGCATAGACAAATATGACCTCTTTGCAGAGTTTCACAAGATTGGCTTTTTCAAGTGTTGCGCCGTTCACTGTGACAACCTTGTGAGCCTTATCAAAGGCCTTGATCCTTTCAATAAGCAATGGATAGATAAGCTCTTCAAGCTTCTCAAGTTTCTTTTCATCGGAGAAGACAACTGGCGCAAGCTTCTTTCTATCAGGCTTGCCATCACTCATGACATCATCCCCAAAAGTCCTCCTAATCTCATCAGAAAGAGAGGAGAGAATATCATGGGATTCCTTATCACAGTTCAGAGAAGGGATACCTTTCTTTTCAAGATAATCAGCAACACAATCTTTTCCAGAACAGCTTCGCCCAATTATTCCAATAATCATCAGTGCATATCTCCCCATCGTTTGCCAGTTTCAATTCCAACTCTAAGAGGAACAGAAAGCTTGACAGCATTCTCCATCCTATCTCTGACAATGGCAGTGAGTCTTTCAAGTTCCTCTGCCTTTACCTCAAAGATAAGTTCATCATGTACCTGTAAGAGCATCCTGCTTTCCAGACCTTCCTTCTCCATATCTGAATAGATATTGATCATGGCCTTTTTCATTATCTCAGCAGCAGTACCCTGAATTACAGTGTTTACAGCAACTCTTTCAGCTGCCTGCTTCTCGACCTTATTGCGGCTATTGATCGCGTTGATCCTTCTGACATGGCCTCCGAGGGTTTTCACATATCCATTCTTCTCTGCACTTGAAACCGTCTCAGCAATGAAGCTGCTGACACCCGAATACCTTGCAAAATAGGTGTCGATGAACTCTTTGGCTTTAGAGCGAGGAATTCCAAGATCTCCAGCAAGACGGAAAGCAGACATTCCGTAGATGATTCCAAAGTTTATTGTCTTTGCAACCCTTCTCTCATGTGGATCGATCTCTTCAAGGCTCTTGTCAAATATCAGGGAGGCTGTGTAACGGTGTACATCACCACCATCTCTGAAGGCTTTTCTGAGATTCTCATCTCCACTCATATGGGACAGTACTACGAGCTCTACCTGAGAATAATCTGCAGAGAGGAATATGTAGCCAGGTTTTGGGATAAAGGCAGAACGAATCAGACGACCATCATCAGTCCTGATAGGGATGTTCTGAAGGTTAGGATTTCTACTTGAAAGACGCCCTGTTGCAGTACCTGTCTGCAGATATGATGTGTGGATCCTTCCATTCTGATCAACAAGGGTTGGCAGAGTTTCTACATAAGTAGAGAGCAGCTTTGCAACTCCTCTGTACTCAAGAATCTTTTCAATTATTGGATCCCCAGAACTCTTCAGGCCTTCAAGGGTCGATGTGTCAGTAGAGAAACCATTTCTAGTCTTCTTTCCTGTCTCAAGGCCTCTCTCCTCGAAGAGGACCTTTGAGAGCTGAGAAGGAGAGTTCAGGTTGAACTCGTGGCCACAGAGAGCAAAGATATCACTTCTCAGATCATCTTCTCTCTTGTTGAGTGTCCTTGAAAGCTCTTCCATGAAGGACATATCGAGAAGTACGCCCTCCTTCTCCATCGCAAGGAGAACCCTTATCAATGGAATCTCGTAGCTTCTATAGACGTCCATAAGGCCCCGCTCTTCCAGCATAGGCTCAAATAGCAGCTTGAGTCTCCAGGCCAGATCACTATCTTCAGAGGAATAGCGTGTTGCCTGGTCAATTGGAACATCCGCAAAAGTGCTACCCTTCTTTACAATATCATCATAGTGGATTGTCTCGTATGAAAGGTACTTTCCTGCCAGGAAATCCAGATTGAAGCGCTCTGTTTCCGTGTCCAGAAGCCAGGCTGCAAGCATGGTATCGAAATCGATACGACAATTCTCGACTCCGAGCTTGGAAAGCACACCAAGATCAAAGAGTACATTCTGGCCAATGATTTTTAGCTTTCCAGAAGCAAAGTAAGCTTCAAAGAGCTTTATCACCTCTGATTTGTCCAAAAGGGTCTCACCCTCACAGATCAAAGGAGCATAGTAGGCCTTCTTTGTCTGGTAGGAAAATGAAAAACCGACAAGTTCTGCTTTTCTGAGATCCACATCAGTTGTCTCTGTATCAAAGGCTATTATTCCACCTTTTCTGTATGCTTCTTCAAAGAGCGCCTTCAGAACTTTTATATCAGATACAGTCTGATAGGAGCCAAGACCCAACAGCTCCTGTGGGGTTTTGATCTCACTCTCCTCATCTTGTGGCTTTTCAGCATTATTGATTGCGACCTTCACATCCCCATGTGCAAGAGCCGCAGCACTTCTTGATAGGCTCTTGCAATTGTTCTTTTCGAACTCAGGGATTCCTGCAGCATAATCTATCTTTGAGACCAAGTATGCTGGATCATCAAAAGTCTCTACTGTGAAAACATCATCTTTCAGCTTTACAAGCTTCTGAGATAGATAAGCACTCTCCTTACCTTCCTCAAGCTTTGCTCTGTTTCCCTTGGAGAGGGAATCGAAATGGCGATAGATTCCATCTAGAGAGATGTACTCTTCAAGAAGCTTTACAGCTCCCTTCTCTCCAATTCCCTTGACACCAGGAACGTTATCGGCACTGTCTCCCAAGAGTGAAAGGTAGTCTACAATCTGTTCAGGGTGAACATGATACTCTTCAAACACCTCTTTCTTGCCAAAAAGCTCATACTTTGGCTGGTTCTTCTTCGGTGGTCTCAAAGCTTTTACATGATTGTTGACAAGCTGCAAAAGGTCCTTGTCTCCTGTTACCATTACAGCATCGATCTCATGACGATTTGCCTCCAAGCAGAGTGTTGCAATCAGATCATCTGCTTCAAATCCCACCTTCGCAATGTATGGGATATTCATCTTCTTCAGAGTCTCTTCAATGAGTGGAACCTGAGCGTGAAGATCATCAGGGGCGGCATCTCTATTTGCCTTGTATGCAGGATACATTTCATGGCGGAATGTTGGACCATGGGCATCCAGAGCAACTACGAAATAGTCAAAGGTGTAATCTTTAAAGAGAGAAAAAAGTGTATTGAAGAATCCAAAGTAAGCGGAAACATTCTTACCATTGTTATCAAGCAGTGGTCTATTTATAAATGCAAAGTAGGATCGATATATGAGTCCATATCCATCTATGATGAAGATTTTCTTGGAAAATTTTCTATCATCTTCCTGCTTCTTAACTGTAGTCTCCTTATCGCTCTTTCTTTCCTTGCTCTTGTTGTTTATAGCCAAAAGGTCTTGGTCGAGCTCTGCTGCAGAAAAAAGGTCCAGATCCATATACGCCTCCTGTTGGCTATTATAATGGATTTTAAGAGTTCTTACACCTCAAGAGTCATGCCATCATAAGCAGAAAATGCCTCAGGATAGAGATTATCTATCTCTCTTGCAGAGGATTCATGGTTTATGTGCGTAAAGTAAAACTTCTCAAGCCCAAGCTTTCTGCCTACCTCATACGCCTCTTCAAAGGAGAAGTGAGCCCCATGAGGTCTCTTTCTGAGACCCCCTATAACAAGACCCTTCACCCCTTCAAGTGCCTTGTAGGATTCAGCTGTGATATAGGTGCAATCAGTAATATAGGCAAAGTCATCTACCCTGTAGCCATAGATATTCCAGTGGGTCTCCCTGCCATGCTCTATAACAAGAGGCACAACCTTGAAACCTACAATATCGACAGCTTTATAGGGTGGAATGTAAATTGGTCTGATGTGAGGAACACCTGGAAAACCTCTTACAAAAGCGGCTTCTCTTCTGAAGCCTAGCTGCTTCAGAACAGCTGAACAAAATAGTCTAAAGGAATTCGTTTCAGAACTTCTGCAGGCGTATGGCCACCTCTGCTTTATGTATTTTATTGTCTGCTTATTTCCATAGATGCATAAATCATTCTTCTGGGAAAAGACCCTGAGGTCATCAAGTCCTGAAATATGATCGGCATGTGTGTGGGTATAGAGGACAGCATCGATATTATCTATCCCCTCTCTCAACAACTGGGTGCGGAATTCATACCCAGTATCAATAACTAAATTTTTACCATTCTTCTTAAAAAGAATAGAGGATCGAGTCCTCTTATCCCTTTTATCGGTGCTCTTGCACACATCGCAGTGACAGCCAAGGACTGGAACGCCGTGGCTAGTACCACTACCAAGAATGGTAATTTTCATTAATGGACGCTCTCCTTCAAGAGATCTCCGAGCTCGTCTCCGCCCTTTTCAATGGCCTTGGCTGCCTTCTTCCTGAATTCGGAATTGCTGAGCATCCTTATCAACCTTTCAGATGTGTCCTTAGCAAAGACACCGAACTTCTCAAGCTCCTCAGTATCAAGGTTTTCTAGATAATTAGAGATCTGGTCATTGGTCATCCCTGCTGTAACAGATGAAAGGCTATCTGCTTCTGCACTGATCTGCTGCTCAGCTGTTCCTCTGCGACTTACACCAAAGTATCTCTCTGCTGCAGTTGGAACGAACAGGTATAGGAAGAAGAAACAGATAACAGCCATTATTATCAAGCTGAAAAGTGAAGAAAAGAAACTACGACGCATATTACCTCTAATAAAGCTAGGGAGTTAGATGCTCCCTAATCATAAAAAGAATCAGAGAATTCCAAAAAGCAAGGAGAAGCTTATACTTCCCTTATCAAAATTTGGAAGCCAGGATGCTCCGATATTGGCAAAGGATGCTTCTGCTGGTACATAGTAGGCAACTGAAACACCAAGGCCAAGCAATGATATGTCTGCACCAATTCTATATGTGATGTTGGATTCCTTGAGCGCATCAAGAAAACCTATCTCATCACCGTTTTTTCCCAAGACCTTCCACTCTTTCCAGTCGGATGTCTGGATTTTACATTTTGGACCAAGACCAATAGCCAGATTCAATACCTTTGCATAGTTGAATAAATAGTTAAGGGAAATATTTGTATTGAACGTTGTCAAATCATCAGTAACCTTTACTTCCCCAAGTCCAGTAAGCTGAAATCTTTTTATTGTCAATCGAGTATCAATACCAAAGGTGTAGTTATTAATATCCCCAAGAGTCTTCTGAAGATCAGAACTTCCATTCAACTCATAGTTAGCAGTTGCTGATGGACCAAACTGAAGGTGGCTGATAGCAAACAATGAAGATGTCAAAAAAAGCAATAGTAATATTGATAGATATTTCTTCATTTATTTCTCCTGCACTCTGAAAATATTAAACTAATTCCTTTGCCAACACAAGACTACTATATTTCCCACAGAGTTCTGACAGCATCTGAAGGCATTCTCCAGTCAGATCTTGGACTGAAAGTGACACTTCCGACCTTTGGTCCATCAGGCAGACAGGAGCGCTTGAACTGCATAGCAAAGAAGCGTCTTGTAAAGACAGAAAGCCACTTCTTTATGAACTCTTCTTCGTATACTCCTTCAAAACTATGAACCGCGAGGCGGAGAACCTTCTTTGGTGCAAAGCCAAGGCGGACAATGTAGAAAAGGAAGAAATCATGTAGCTCATATGGGCCAACAAGATCTTCTGTTACCTGACTTATGGTGCCATCGCCCTTGGCAGGTAGAAGCTCTGGAGAAACAGGAGTTGCCAGAATATCATAAAGGCTCTCTGATGCACCCGAGTAATTATTATCAGCAAAATACTTTACCAAATATCTGACCAAGGTCTTTGGGATGGAAGCATTGACACCGTACATGCTCATATGGTCGCCATTGTAGGTAGCCCATCCAAGAGCCAGCTCCGAGAGGTCTCCCGTTCCAATTACAAGACCACCACACTGGTTTGCAATATCCATCAGCACCTGAGTTCTCTCTCTTGCCTGAGAATTTTCGTAGGTCACGTCAGTAACGCTCTCATCGTGGCCAATATCCTCAAAATGCTGCCTTACACTCTTTGTGATATTGACCTCCTTGAAAGAAACTTTAAGAGCAGTAGCAAGCAGCTCTGCATTGGATCTTGTTCTCTTTGTGGTACCAAAACAAGGCATAGTGACTGCAATGATATCCTTTCTATCGCGGCCGAGCATATCAAAAGCCTTTACTGTGACTAGAAGCGCAAGTGTGGAATCAAGGCCACCAGAGAGACCTACTACAGCGCTCTTGGCATTGGTGTGCTTGATTCTCTTCTTAAGACCAAGGGACTGGAGTGTGATGATCTTCTCACACCTTTCAACTCTCTCCTTTTCACCTGATGGAACAAATGGATAGCGAGAGAAATGTCTTGTGAGCTTGTAATCTACTCTTTCGAGCTTGATATCGATCTTGAGATACCCTTCATCCTTAACATCAGGATAGGTAGAGGTGTTCATCCTCTCATGCAAAAGCTTGAATACGTCAGTTTCTGCTACAAGCAGATCATCACCAGCAAAGTTTTCCTCATTTAGGATGCTACCATTTTCCACAATCATATTGTGGGCGGTGAAGACCATATCTGTGGTGCTCTCACCCTCTCCTGCACTTGCATATATGTAAGTGGAAATCAGGCGTCCGGACATCACTTTGATCATGTCCCTTCTATACTCTTCCTTGCCGATGAGCTCATCACTTGCAGAAAGATTGACAATGATATTTGCACCCGCAAGGGCATGCCTTGTTGAAGGAGGCTGAGGAACCCAGAGGTCTTCGCAGATTTCACAGGCGACGCTGAAGCCATCAATAGATGGGTCCCTAATAATGATATCAGTGCCAAAAGGAACACTCTTTCCTCTGAAATTGATACTCCTTATCCCACTGAAAGCAGGAGTGAACCATCTTTTTTCATAGAATTCATCATAGTTTGGCAGATTTGTCTTCGGGATAAAACAAAGCACTTCACCGTGGAAGAGCGCCGCTGCAGTGTTGTAAAGCTTACCCTCTACTCTGATAGGAAGACCTACATAGAAGAGCACATCGCACTCTCTTGTCTCCTCAGCAATACGAGCAAGGCTATCAAGGGAAGCTTCAAGCAGAACATCCTGCTTGAAAAGATCATTTGCAGTGTAGGAAGTAATTGAAAGCTCAGGGAATACAAGTAGCTTTACCTGCTTGCTGTCTGCTTCCTTTACTTTCTCTATAATATTATCTGAATTGAAATCACAATCCACAACTCTGAGCTGTGGGCTTACTGCTGCTATGCGTACAAATCCGTCTTTCATAATAAGAAAAGTATATACACACTTGTATAATTTGTCATTCTTAAGGAACTAGATAAAAAATAATCTCCAACCAAAAGGCTGGAGATTACAAACAGAACAAGAGGTCTAGAGAAGCATCTTGTCGTTAGCTTCAGTGTTTCCACTTGCCTTAGAGAAGAGTTCAAGAAGATCTGTTACTGTAAGATGCTTCTTGTCTTCTCCTGAAATATCAACTACTACTCTACCTGCGTCCATCATTATCAGTCTGTTGCCGTGAGCGATTGCATCTCTCATGTTGTGTGTGACCATCATTGTTGTAAGATGATTCTCACTTACGACCTTATCTGACATGAAAAGAACCTTCTCTGCTGTCTTTGGGTCAAGCGCAGCAGTGTGTTCATCCAGGAGCAGGACCTTAGGCTTCTTGATGGTTGCCATCAGCAAGGTCAGAGCCTGTCTCTGTCCACCGGATAAAAGTCCGACCTTAGTCTTCATTCTATCCTCAAGTCCCAGATTGAGACCTTTCAGTGCCTCGTAGTACTGCTCTCTCTCGTCATTGGAGATACTCCACTTGAGACCTCTCTTCTGACCACGTCTTGCAGCAAGAGCAAGATTTTCCTCGATCATCATCTTAGGATTTGTTCCCATCATAGGATCCTGGAATACACGGCCGAGAACAGTCGCTCTCTTGAAGTCAGGCATTGATGTTACATCCTGCTCATCGATTATGATCTTGCCTGAATCTACAGGAAAGGTACCTGCAAGGGCATTGAGCATAGTAGACTTACCAGCACCATTACCACCGATTACAGTTACAAAATCACCTTCATTAAGCTGAAGATTGAGATGATTGAGAGCAATCTTTGCATTGATCGTACCTGCGTTAAAGGTCTTTGAGATATCTTCTAGTCTTACCATCATACACCTCCCTTCTTTGGAAGCACTCTGCCTTTCCAGTATGGAACTGCAAGGAAAAGAGCTACGATCAGGGCAGAAATCAGCTTGAGGTCGTTAGTGTTGAGACCGAGCTGGAGTGTGACCTGAAGTACGAGATAGTAGATGATTGCACCGAAGACAACAGCAAAGAGCTTGAATGCAAAGTTACCCTTGATCTTTTTCAGACAGACCTCACCGATGATAACAGCAGCAAGGCCGATGACGATTGCACCACGACCCATGTTTACATCGACAGCACCCTGGAACTGAGCAAGAAGCGCGCCAGAAAGAGCAACGAGACCGTTACTTATGATGAGACCGAGAATGATGTCGTTATCTGGGTTGATACCCTGTGCCCTAGCCATTTGCTTGTTGACACCAGTTGCTCTCATGGAACAGCCCTTCTCGGTTCCAAAGAACCAGTAAAGAACACCTATAAGAACAGCGATGAAGATAACAACGAGAGGAATTGGGTTTCTGAGGGACAGCTCTCTGACGTATCTCTGTGATACGAGAAGCTTGTACTTGTCAACACTGACAGGCTGGTTAGACTTTCCACCCATGATTCTGAGGTTGACAGAATAGAGAGCAAGCTGTGTGAGAATACCTGCCAGAATTGCAGGTATTCCACACTTGGTCTGTAGGGAGGCAGTAACGAGACCTGCTACACCACCAACGAGGAAAGCACATAGGATGCTGATCCAAGGGTTGAAACCCGCACGGATCATAACAACACACACAGCGCCACCAGTTGCAAGAGATCCATCAACAGTGAGATCTGATACGTTAAGTATCCTGAAGGTGATGAATAGGCCGAGTGCCATGATACCCCAGATGAGACCCTGAGATATCGCACCAGGTAATGAATATAAGAGTGAAACGAAGAAGTCCATTACTACCTCAGTGCCTTACATTGCTTCATAGCCAGCTGGAGCCTTAATTCCAAGCTGCTCGCAAATAGACTTGTTATACTTCTTAGTTACCTGTGGAGCGTACTCAACTGGCATTGTCTTGATATCTGCGCCATCCTTGAGGATCTTAGCAGCCATCTTACCAGTAGCAGTACCGATGTCATAGTAACTGATAGAAAGAGTTGCAACACCACAACCAGAGCAGAGACCCTCTTCACCAGCGACTACAGGAAGCTTTGCAGGAACAACTACGTTAGCGATTGCTTCGGTGTTTGCTGCAGCTGTGTTATCGGTTGGGATGTAGAGAACATCACAGCTTGTGGTTGCCTTCTGAGCAACTGCGGATACATCGTTTGTATCTGTGAAGGAGAAACGGACGGTCTGGTAACCGAGCTTAGCAAGGTACTTCTCCATAACTTCGATCTGATAGACAGAGTTAGCTTCAGCTGTGCAGTAGAAGAGACCTACTGTCTTAGCATTTGGGAAGAGTTCCTTGACCATATCAGCCTGCTTGTCGAGTGGAGCGAGGTCGGAAGTACCAGAGATGTTTCTTCCAACTGTACCGGACCAGTTATCGATTTCGAGAGCTGTAGCGTAATCAGTTACGGAAGTACCAAGGATTGGAATAGTATCGGTTGCAGATGCAGCTGCCTGAAGTGGTGGAGTTGCGTTTGCAAGGATCAGATCGACCTTCTTGGATACGAAACCATTGACAATTGTAGGACAGTTGTTGATCTCACCAGATGCATTCTGGTCATCGAATACAACCTTGTCTCCAAGTTCTGCTACGAGAGCATCCTTGAATCCCTGTGTTGCAGCATCAAGTGCTGGATGCTGTACAAACTGTACAATACCGACTGTAAACTTGTCAGAAGCCTTCTTCTCACTTGAACCCTGAGCAAATACTGCTGAGAGGACGAGAAGCATGACTAGAAGAACAACAGTAATTTTCTTCATGATTAATCTCCTTTATATGATTTATACAGCCCACTATTTTAATTATTTAGAATTTATAAGTAATCGTTATATAAATCACTACACAGAAGACTAGCGCTATAGAAAATGTATGTCAACATATAATCGAGAATTATATTTTATTTCTTCTTCGAAAGTTTTTTGAGTAGTTCTACCAGCTCAAGATCATCTTGAGTGACCTGCATACTGGTTGCTACAGGGTTTTCTCCAGGACGGGTAATTTCCATCCTGATAACAGTCCCCTCTCCAATTGGTTTGGACATTACATACTGAAGGAACATCGACACCTTTGGGTGATTCTGTGCGAACTTGGTTTTGGCTTTATTTATTGCAAATAGATCTGCTGGATTAATCATAGAAAGAAATATAATAAATTATTTAGAAAAGTAAAATCTTCTCCAAATAAAGTAGATTGCTATTATCAGGATGGAAACGACTGAACCTAGTGGACTAGCTAGACCCATTGGAGCAAGTGACTCTGGATAGAGCTGACTGAAAATATATGCAGCTGGAATTCTTACACCGAAGGCAGAGATTACGGAGTGTATGAAAGGAATGATTGTCCTCTCTGTTCCACAGAGGTATCCATTGAAAGGGAAAACAAAGGCAACAAGTATGATATCAAGAGAATAGGTTGCAATGTATTCCGTTGCACTTATTATTACCTTCTCATCTTTAGTGAAGATAGTGATAAGGATTCTGGCATTCAAATTGCACAGCAGTACAATGAAAAGACCATAGACAAAAGAAATTGCAACTGCGTACCACATTGACTTGACTGCTCTTCTGCCATCCTGATGGCCAACACACTGTGCAGTAATCGCACTGGTGCTTGAAAGCATCGCTGATGGAACTAGGAATACAGAGGCAATTATCCTCTCAACGATGCCAACTGCAGATGAGGCGATAAGGCCTCTAGAGTTGGCAATTACAGTGAGAAAAATGAAAGAAAGATGGATGAGTGTGTCCTGCGCTGCAATTGGAAGCCCGATATACAATATATTGCCTGCAAGCTTCCTATCTATCTTTCTTGAAAGTTTATATTTTCTCTTCAACAGAAGGAATGTACTTATCAGGGAACAAATTAGCTGGCTTATTGTTGTTGCAAGTGCAACACCAAGTGCACCTAGACCCATGTATCCGGTCAGAAGAACATCTCCAAAAATATTAATAACACAGGTAAGTGCGACAATGACCATTGGAGTTCTAGAATCTCCAAGACCTCTGAAGATTGCAGAATTGACATTATATAGAACTATGAAAGGTACACCGAGAGAGCAGATTCTCAAATAATCAACAGTGCTAGCAAGCGCTTCTGTTGGCGTTTTCATCAGCATTGCCATCTTTGCTGAAAAAAGGACCATAAGAAGAGTCAGGAACAGAGCAAAAACAGAGAATATTATATAGGAAGTAGAGATTGTCCTTTCAGTTCTCTTCTCATCCCCTGCCCCAACAGAGTTGGCAATTGAAACAGTGGTTCCCATTGAAAGTCCTGTGATAAGAAAGGTAGCAGTTGAAAGCACTTGGGTTCCAATACTTACAGCAGCAATTGCACTGGTTGAGGAGTACTTACCTACAACGAACAGATCGACAATTCCATATAGCTGCTGAAGCGCATTCGCAATGAAGAAAGGGATTGCGAATGAAACCAAAGTTCCAAGTACACTTCCTTTAGTCAAATCTTTGCTTTTTCTCATGAAAGACTATCTTACATATCTATTAACTTTCATCAACTACTGCATTAGAATGAAGACATGAAAAAAGTTATCCTCATTCTTGTTGTACTTACAATTGTTCTCACCTCTACATTTGCTGCAAAGCTTGAATTCTCAAC
>JAILRW010000148.1 GCA_024698005.1 Sphaerochaetaceae bacterium
ACTTCCTTTGAACTTTTTGCGCTTCTGAGAAGTCTTACCATGACTTCTGAGGAACAGAGCTTTGCTATTGAAGAGAGCAACTGGATATTCTCACTTGGTCTATCTTCACCAGTAAGGACCAAGAAGAAAATTGAACTCTTCTCCTTTCCTCCAAAATCAACAGGGATACGACTGATACCAATCACTACACCTGGAGCTTTGAGATTCTTAATCTTGACGTGAGGGATTGCAAGGCCATGCTCCATGGCTGTTGAACCCAGCTCCTCTCTGGCCATAGCAGCCTGATAGATCTCCTCTGTTCTCTCATCTGAAAGAGAAGCAAAGGCTGCATATTTCTCGACTAAGCATCTAATTATATCTTCTTTATGTGTTACTGTTAGTGGTACGACAATTAGTTCTCTATTGATAATTTCTAAAAGTCCCATTCAATTCTCCTCAAACATTTCCCAGATAGCGTTGTTATCTTTTGCAACGAGAACTGGGCAAGGAACGCTTCTCAGCATCCTTTCATTTTCGTTTGTAAGCTCTTCGCGCCTAGAACGTATCATATTGAGTTGGCCAATTACAAGAACATCTATGCGATTTGCCCTAATAAATCTACCCACTTCGGCACTTGGACTTCCTTCTAGAATCTCACAAGTTACAGAAACACCCTTTGTGGCTGCTGTTTTTTCTAGGTGTCTTGTATGACGGCGAGCATCCTTTTCCAGTTCCTCACGATATTCAGCCCTCTCAGAGGAAATGAATACGTGTGCTTTTTCAAGATCTCCAAGCGCCTTGGTGTTCATTACATATAGACCATGGAGCCTTGCACCTGTCTGTTTCGCCAACATGATTGCGTACATGCTGGCAACCATGGACCCTTCAGATCCATCAAGATATACGAGTATGTCATCAAATGGGGCACTCATATAGCTACCTCTCCTTACGTTGCATTCTATCTTTAACAGCCTTCATGAGAATAAAGCTTTCTCTTTCTGCTTCCTCTATTCTCATTTTGAGATACTCAAGTGTCTCTTCCTTATCTGGTATTACCAATTTTTCTAGGGAGTTTACCTTCTTGATGGTCTTGCTGACCTCCTTCGAAAGTCTCATTATCGAGACCTTGAGCTCAGCCATCTTTCCCATCAGGGAGAGTACCTCTCTATACTTTTCAACGGTCACTTCTGAAAGAAGGCTCGTACCTTCTATCGAGAAGAAAGGGCCCTCTCCCTCAAAGGTTGTATCCACCTTGGGAAGAGCAACGCCCATTACCCTTCGCTCTCCAAGTTCAAATGAAGAGCGAACACCTACAGCTCCGGCAAGGTTGCCTACCCCTCTTCTGCCCATATGCATTACAGACTCCTGCAGTGAAGCTTCCGCTTCAGAGAGAGCGCCCTCCACATGGTGCTGATATTCGACAGCCTTATCGACTAAAAGGAGCAGTTCACTAACGAGTATACCACGCTTCTGGTCAAGTAGCTCATATCCAAGACGGCTAAATTCAAGTTCTTCCTTGACGAGCATAAGATTTGCACGGGTTGGAGCAAGAGAAGTATCCATACTTTACCCCTTATAATGGTCGAGGATTTCTTCCTCTGTGAGGCGCTGAAGCTCCTCAGATGGAAGGATTGAAAGAGCCTCCCAAGCGAGATCGAGGGTCTCCTCGATAGAGCGGTCCTCGTCATAGCGCTGAGTGATGAACTTCTGTTCAAAGAATTCACCGAACTTCATATAGAGGTGATCTACCTCTGTGAGCTCCTCCTCACCAATTACAGATGCGAGGTTTCTGACATCCTTTACATGTGAGAAGGAAGCAAAGAGCTGATTTGAAAGATGTGGATGATCATCCCTGGTCATACCCTCTCCAATACCATCCTTCATAAGTCTGGAAAGGGATGGAAGTGGATTGATCGGTGGATAGATTCCACGACCGGAAAGGTCACGATCAAATACAATCTGGCCTTCAGTGATATAACCTGTAAGGTCAGGAATTGGATGGGAAATATCATCGTTAGGCATTGTGAGGATTGGCAGCTGTGTTATAGAACCAAAGCGGCCTGCAATCTTTCCAGATCTCTCGTAGAGCTCTGCAAGATTTGAATAGAGGTATCCTGGATACCCTTTTCTTGAAGGTATTTCACCTCTCAGTGTGCCGATCTCTCTGAGTGACTCACAATAGTTGGTCATATCAGTCATGATGACAAGCACCTGCTTGCCCTTATCAAAGGCAAGGTGTTCAGCTAAGGTGAGTGCTGTTCTTGGTGTGATCGTTCTTTCAATTGATGGGTCATCTGCAAGAGAGAGGAAGAGTGCAACATTATCAAGTACACCGGAGGACTCGAAGGAGTCGATGAAGTACTTTGCAATATCGTACTTTACACCCATCGCAGCAAATACAATGGCAAAATCACTCTTTCCACCACGAACCTTTGCCTGCCTTGCAATCTGAGCAGCCAGCTGGTTGTGCGACATACCATTACCAGAGAAGATAGGAAGCTTCTGTCCCTGGATAAGTGTGGTCATTCCATCAATTACTGAGATACCTGTCTGTATGAAGTCTCTAGGATACTCTCTACTTGTTGGGTTGATAGCAGAGCCATTTACATCCCTGCTCTCTTCCCCTCTTGGGTCTGTAGCTCCATCTCGGCTTCTACCAAGGCCGTTCATGACCCTACCAAGCATACTTTCAGTTACAGAAAGGGAAAGAGGTTCTCCAAGGAAGTGCATTCTAGTATCAGGCAAGTTAAGGCCATCTGTTCCTTCAAACACCTGGACACAGACAGCATCGTCAGAGGTATCGAGTACCTGACCTGTCTTTCTGGACCCATCAGGAGCAGTGATCTCGACAAGTTCACCATACCCAACTGGATGGGTGTTCCTCATATATACAAGTGGTCCATCGATTCTATCTGCACCGACATACTCTCTACCGGCAAGAAGGGATTTATCTACATCTGCAAAAAGTTTATCACTCTTCATATAAGCCTCCGAGCTGGGTCATCTGCCTAAAGAGCTTGGCAGTCAGGTGCTCGATGTCGTCAACACTGTCATTGGAAACAGTGAAGCGCATCTTTACTATATCGTGAACAGAAGAAAGCCTTCTGATCTTGGCAAGTGGTACACCCTTCTTGAGTGCATCATTTCCCATGTCATAGTAAGCAAGGATGATATTCATCATTGCTACCTGCTTTTCAACTGAACAGTAGCGGTCGATCTCATCGAACGCATTCTGCTGCAGGAAGGCACTCTTGAAGATATTGCAAACTTCAAGGATGAAGTTCTGGCTATCTGGAAGGGCATCAGGGCCAACGAGCTTTACAATCTGCTGAAGGCGCTTCTCCTTTCTCAGAAGCTCCATGATCCTGGTTCTATTCTTGGACCACTTTCCTTCACTCTTGTTATCCCACCAGGAGGATACTTCATCGATGTATTCACTGTAGCTATCAAGCCAGCTGATTGCTGGGTAGTGTCTTGCAGATGCAAGTGCTCTATCAAGACCCCAGAAGCAACGGACAAATCGTCTAGTGTGCTGTGTTACAGGCTCAGAAAAGTCACCACCTGCTGGAGATACTGCACCGATGATAGATACAGAGCCTTCTGTATTATCAAGTGTGAGCATGTGGCCAGCCCTTTCATAGAACTGGGCAATGCGAGTAGCAAGATATGCTGGAAAGCCTTCCTCTGCTGGCATCTCTTCCATTCTTCCAGAAAGCTCTCTCAGAGCTTCTGCCCAACGGGAAGTAGAGTCAGCCATGATAGCAACCGAATAGCCCATATCACGGTAGTACTCAGCAATTGTTATTCCTGTATAGATACTAGCTTCACGCGCTGATACTGGCATGTTTGAAGTATTTGCAATGAGGATTGTTCTCTCCATCAAGCTCTTGCCAGTCCTCGGGTCCACAAGGTGTGGAAACTCTCTGAGAACATCAGTCATCTCATTGCCTCTTTCACCACAGCCAATGTAGACAATGATATCTGCATCGCACCACTGGGCAATTGAGTGCTGAGTCATGGTCTTACCGGTTCCAAAACCACCAGGAATTGCAACAGTTCCACCATTTGCCAGAGGGAAGAGAGAGTCGATTACTCTGAGTCCAGTAACAAGTGGTCTATCAAGACCAAGACGCTCCTTTACAGGGCGTGGAACTCTGATAGGATGGTACTGGACCATGGTCAAAGTCTTTTCACTTTCACCCTTCTCGATTACCAGTACTTCCTCGGTGACTTTGTAGTCCCCTTCTTCCTTTATACTCTTTACGCTCCACTCTCCAACGATATTGGAGGGAACCATAATCTTATGAAGGACACGACTTGTCTCCTGGACAGTTGCAAATGTCATGCCCCCACTTACCTTGTCACCTGTTTTCAATGTTGGGACAAAGTGGAATAGCTTTTCATGGGAAACTGCACTTGTGCTGATTCCCTTGGCTATAAAATCACCTGAAAGCTCTCTAAGTTTTTCCAGTGGACGCTGGATTCCATCATATATATTTCCGACAAGGCCAGGAGCGAGCTCACAGGAAAGTGATCTGCCAGAACCATACACGTTGTCTCCCGGTGCAATACCTGTTGCATCTTCGTATACCTGTACGGTTGCGCACTCACCATCGAGCTTTACAACTTCGCCAACTATCTGGCCTTCGCCAACGTGAACTAGTTCCATCATCGAGCAATCAGTGATGCCCTTTATGGTTATAACCGGTCCGTTGACCCTCTTGACCTGTCCTATTATTCTGCCTTGCATCTGTTTTCCTGCACTATTTTTCTGATTTCCTTCTGCTTTCTGTGCATCCTATCCTCAAGTCTGTTGCTATAGCAGACCTTAAGATCTGTGCTGAAAAGCGCAACTCCGAAATCTTCCAGAGGCTTGTCATAAAGAGATAGTGAAACCTTGGCTCCAGTTCTCTTCTCGATAAGGGCCTCAGTTTTTCTCAACATTTCCTCTGTGAAAGGGGCGCTCTGGCAAGAAGCGACCAAAGCCTCGCTTCTTCCAAGACCGATTACGGCCTCGGCTGCCCAATCAATCAGAACCTTTTCATACTTCTTTCTATCCCTTTTCAAATCGCTGAGCTTTTCATCAAGTCTCTTCATGACCTCGTTGTAGGTACTTTCCTGACTCTTGAGATAGAAAAGGCGATCTATGTTTCTCTTTTCCCCTTCCTCTGCAAAATCTATTTCAGAAAAGCTCTTTTCCAAAGTCTTAGATACAGCATCTCTCTCGACAGTTGCTCTTACAGCAGCAGAAGAAAGCATTTTCTCTGCTTCTCTTTCGGCATCTGTAATCTTGCGATATGCCATCTTCTCTGCCTTTGAGATGATATCTGAAATAAGTGGATTGTTAATTTCACTCATAGGGATACTCCTATTGCCTCATTCACCAGAGACCTGAGATCACGAGTAGACTTCTTTCCTGGATCAGGAATCTCCACAACGAGAGGAAAGCTCTCTGAAAAGAGATACCTATCCACAGTACTCCTGATCATATCAGCGGCACTCTCTGTGATTATTATGATTCCAATCTCCCTCTTTTCGAGGGTCTTTGCCCAGGCTGTACGCGCCTCTCTCTCGTCAGCAACTGCAGTGCCCTGCACTCCTACAAGGGAAAAACCAAGTACTGTATCCTCGTCTCCGATGACATAATATTCCATCGTCTATCAGACCTTACCAAGGATCATCAGTGCGGTGATGAATCCAAAGACAACAAGACCTTCTGCGAGAGCAACGAAGATAAGGGCATTTGAAGCAATTTCAGGGCGTTCAGAGATAGCACCCATTGCAGCAGCACCAACTTTGGAAATAGCCATAGCAGCACCGATTGCACCAAAAGCAAATGCGATTGCAGCAGCGAAACAGATGAGAGGAGCATTAATGCTCTCATTCTTGACATCCTCTACAACAGCTTCACTAGCAGCGTGAAGAGTTGGGGTTGCTACAAATGCAGTAGCAATAAGGATGATGAGTGTAAAAAGTAGAGAAAGTGCGATATTTCTCTTAAAGGTATAAATGGTCATTTTTGACCCTCCTATTAAATTTAATTATCAGTCGAGATACGGCTCTTTAAGCTGATTGGGCTAAAGGCGATACCACGGCCAGTAAAGTAGCGATTGAAGAATTCATAGTAGTTGAGTCTGAGAGCCTGGATGCCGGCAGATAGACCTTCAATAGCTATGACAAGTACATTTCCAAGGATCATGATAAGGACCTTGGCAACTGGATTTCCTGGAATTGCGCTCATGTCCTCGAATGCTGTCATCAAGGAAACGTGGGCAATGCCTAGGCCTGCAACTCTCATGAAGGAAAGAGTGTTGGACAAGAAGCCTGAGAAGATTTCAAGCGCGTCGATCAAAAACTCCATGATAGTGTCCATGATCACTTGAGATAGCTTCTCCTTGTGCCCCTGTTTTGCATGTACATATGCCATCACAGGTCCCTTGAGGAAGATAACGAAGGCTGGAATTGCAATCCCAAATACCAGCAGTGGAGAGTCTGGGAAGCTCTTGTAGCCACTTCCTACGAAGTAGAAACAGGCCCAGATACCTACTGCATATAGAATTCCACCCATTATTCCATTCTTGTCGAAGATAAGTGTGAGGTATCTTTTCTTTCTGATCAGGTTTATCCAGTTGAGGATGAGACCTGTAAAGATAATGATGATACCGAACTTTATCGTTACACCCAGAATTCCATAGACATCGTGAATCAGTCCTCCTTCTGCATGGCCATTTACTACCGCGTGGTAGTTGAACCAGAGAGCTGGAATCCAGCTATAGCCAAAGGTTGATCCAAAGAGAAGGCCTCCGAACATGCTAGCAGGTCCAAGATACATCAAAAGACGGCAGAGATATCTTGATAAGAGTCCATCCTTCTTCATTGGATGCTTCTTGTAATCAAGAGTGCCTAAAAGTCCAATGAGGAAGATGATGAACCCCTGTCCGATGTCAGCAAACATCAGCGCAAACATTGCCATGTAGCTTATTGCAACAAATGGAGTTGGATTTATAGAGCCATACTCAGGAGTTGCATAGTTATCAACAATTACCTCAAAAGGCTCAAGGATCTTTGCACTACTTACACTTACAGGAACTTTTGAGCGATCGATAGCAGTGTCGTCAGTCCATTCAATAATGCACTTTCCGTCGCACTCGTCATTGATTATAGCTTCAATTTCCTTCTCCTTCTCTGCTGGAACCCAGCCAGAGAAGAGTGTTGTATTCTTTGTATGCGAGAAGTGGTTCTCTACATGTTCACAGAGCTCGAAGACCCTGAAACTCTTCCAGTAACCAGAAAGCTCTTCCTTCTTGTTCAAGATAGAGTCTGTAATCTTTTTCTGAACTGCCGCCTTATCACTCTCAAGCTCTTTCTGCTTAGCCTTAATAAGCTCGATAGCTTTCGCAAAAGCCTTTGTCTGGACTTCTGGCTTTGAACACTCAGTCCAGACGAAGCGGTCCAGGACTCCATCAAGTCTAGAATTGTCTCTCTTCAGAGAGAGAATCATGTAGTAGTCGTTATAGTTGAAAAGGAAGGCACCAGATGAGGATATTCGCTCTTCGAAATCAGAAGTGTTCGTCTTCTCGATGGTTCCTACTCTGAATTGATAGTACTCCTCTTCCTTCTTGTCGACATAGCCAACTAGCTCACTGACCAGATTTATCTTCTGATTGATAAGTCTCTGATTCTCTCTTTCTCTTGAGATAGTATCTGCAATAGCATCTAGAAGCCTTTTTACTTCACCTGTATCAGGCCTGTCGTAAGCTTCAAGATCTGATACTTCAATTGTTGGAAGCTGGATATTACCCTGCTTGAAAACAGATTCAATCCTTGCTCTCATATCAGCAATACTCTGAATCGAGATTCTTGACTGGTGCTTCTGGACAAGTTTTCTATTCTCTTCAGGGAGGTCCTCAACACGGACAAACTCCATGACACCCCGCCCGATAAGAGCCTTTACAACATATTCTGACTTGTCAGAAGGAATGACAGCAGTCAGCATTTTCATTTTCTTTGTGAAGAGATTCAATCCAGTTCCCTCCTAATTTTCTCCTCTTCCCAGTGGTAGTATTTGGCAGAGAGGATACCTTTTATCATGTTGTCCTCAGCCTTTCTCAAGAAGATGTAGGCAAGCATTGTGCCAATTGTGAATGGGTCACCAGAAAGAATTTTGGTAAATTCCTTTTTTCTCTTTTCAGAAAGGTAGTGCTCCAAAGAAAGAGTTTTATGTGCAATATCTGAATGTGTGAGCTCTGGATGCTCACTCTTATCCATTGATAGAAGTATTGGTGCAGAATCAGGGTAAAGTCTTTTTATGATTCTGCTGGCACTTGAGAGTTTGAAAATACCAGCATCCATCTCTAACTTTAGAGCCTTATAGACACTTCCAAGTGGTATGAAAACCTGCTCTAGCTCTTTTTTATTGAACTCGTAGTAAAGCCCATATCTGATAAGAGCAAGCATATTCTTGATATCAACATCGACTAGATAGATGCTTCTAGCAACCTTCTCATCCTTGCTTGATAGGTCATCAAAGGATGCAAAAAGACGTTCATACCAGAGATGGTCCAGCATGTTTTCGAGAGGGAAAAGCCCAAACTTGGAGATATCCTTATTGGAAAATTTGCTAAAGATAGAGTGGTATGGAGTTCCTTCCAGTGCCTTTACTATCTCATCGTACGAGATGGCATTGATGATCTTATAATAATCGATTGAATTTACTATCTTTTCCTTATCCACATAGGAAGAATGGTATGAGATGTGGTGATGCAGCACATTTGCTGCAAACCAGAGTCTTACTTCGTTCTTCAAATTTGCTTCTTCAATCTTTTCCATCAGGACTTTGACGAAGTTGCCGGTATTCTCATCCATGTACTTTATAAGTTCTCTATGGAAGGCTACTTCCTCTTCGAAGAGAGCAAGCTCGACCATCTGTATATCACCAGTTTCGTCATAGACCTTGTATAGGGAATCGTGTCTTGTACCTGCTAGTACAGAGACAGCTTCAGCAAGATTTGGAGCCTTTATCATCTTTTCGATGATTTCATTAGAGTGAAGTTCCCCTATTCTTGCCCTTAATTTTGCATTTATGAATGCATAGCGGGAAACATCACTCACTCTTTATCCTCCAGAAAATCAACACGGAGGATTTCTCTGAAGGCCTCTTCAGCAGCCTGTTCAACTCTCTCGCTATGGATTGAAATATTCTCTAGTTCGTTCTGTTTGGCTTCTCTGTAAGCTCTTACTCTCTCTTCAGAAGCCTGCTTCTTTTTAGCAACTTCCTCGAGAACTCGTTCTTTCTCTATTGCTACTGCCTTTCTTACTGTCTCGGCAGCCTGTTCTTGACTTTCATTTATTATCTTGGAGGCCTTCTTGGTTGCTTCTAGGATAATCTTGTCAGCAGATTTCTCTGCTTCAAGTATCATTTCTATAACTTCACTCTGCATAAGTTACTCCAACAGCATTATTAAACTTTTTATCAAAATGTTAAACACCAATTTAAAAACTCTTTATGATATAAAAAAAATCTACACTTTGCCGTGTAGATGATTTGAAAAGAAATCGGGATAGCCGGATTTGAACCGGCGACCCCCAGTCCCCCAGACTGATACGCTAAACCCCTGCGCTATATCCCGAAATGTAATTCGAAATTAGCATCTATCATTGAGTAAGTCAATCACATGCCTCCAATGAGAAATATGTTCTGCTTCAATACAAAATTCTCAC
>JAILRW010000118.1 GCA_024698005.1 Sphaerochaetaceae bacterium
GACTTCTTCAAAGCCTCTGCAGCATCGATGAAGGCAGTACTGTTGTTCATTCTACCTCCAACAATTCCAACTACAGCCTGAGCTCTTTCATAGTTGACCTCATCAAGCTGGAAATCCTTCTTGAGCCTAATGCACATATCCTCAACAACCTTGTCACTAGCCTGGATAGATGGGAAGAGGATGACAATTGAATCAACACCGAAGAAGCTGAAGCTTGGAGTTATTCCAAAGAGATGGAGAGCTGTAAAGAAAGCGTGTCTTACACCTCTCTTCTTGAAGAGAAGCAGCTTCCTGATACTAACCCTAGTAAATCCACCCTTTGCAGAAACACCAACAAGCTCGCTGTTATACAGCTCTGGAACGATCATGGTACCAGGATCTTCAGGGCGGTTTGTATTTCTGATATTGATCTTTACACCGATTGGAATGACAGGTGCGATTGCTTCTTCGTGGAAGACAGAAGCTCCGACCTCTGCAAGCTCTCTGACCTGCTTATAGGTCAAGAACTCGATTACCTTTGGATTCTCTACAACCCTTGGATCTGCTGCAAGCATACCACTAACATCAGTCCAGTTTTCATAGATTTCTGCATCTGCAGCCCTTGCTGCAATTGCACCAGAGATATCAGAACCACCACGGGAGAAGGTCTTTACCATGCCATTCTTGGTTGCACCATAGAAGCCTGGCATACAATAGTGGCCATCAGCTTTGAATCTCTGTGAAAGTTTTACATAGGTTTCAGGGTCTACAGTTCCATCCTCGTTGATAATTACATACTCCTGTGCATCAACAAACTCCCAACCGAGATACTTGCTGATAAGGACAGCATTGAGATATTCACCACGAGAACCGGCATAGTCCTTCCCAAGACCTGCATCAATATTTCTCTCAACTTCGAGAAGAGCCTTTTCAAGCTCTGGAGCCTCTACATCAAGGCCTTTTGCGATATCCATATATCTTTTTGCTATATCCTTGAATACTGAATGGCAAGGTCTACCATCACTAGCAAGTGCTACACACTCATAAAGCATATCAGTGATCTTCTTGTCAGCCTTATCTCTCTTGCCTGGTGCTGAAACAACTACAATTGTTCTATCTGGATCTGCTTCCAGAATAGCTCTTACCTTCTTTATCTGATTCTCATCAGCTACAGAACTACCACCAAACTTACATACCTTCATATGCCCTTCTCCTAATGAGGGAAGAATATATTCTGTATTAAATTATGGCAATAGAAAATAAAGCCCTATCTTTACACTTATATAGTTCCTCTTTAGTATATGCCCCATGAATGAAATAAAGCAGAACAAGATGCAGACGATGCCAATTCCTGCACTGATCATATCAATGTCACTTCCAATGATGCTGTCAATGCTTATCCAGGCACTTTACAACATCGTTGACTCTATATTCATCTCAAGAGTCTCCGAGGCAGCCCTCACCGCTGTCTCTTTGGCCTTCCCTCTTCAGAATATTGTAATTGCACTCTCAGTTGGTACTAGTGTTGGAATCAACTCACTGCTATCAAGACGACTTGGAGAGCAGAAAGAAGAGGAAGCGACCCATGTTGCAGAAACCGGTCTATTTCTATCATTTATTACATATATAGCAGTTGCAATCCTAGGCCTTACATTATCAAGGACCTATGTGAAGATGTTCACAAATGATAAAGAACTTATCAGCTTGACACTCACATATCTACACATAGTAATGGGCATCTCCTTTGGTATCTTCATCTCTGTTTCCTGCGAAAAGATACTGCAAGGTACAGGTGATACATTCCATCCAATGCTCATGCAGCTTATGGGTGCAATTACCAACATAATCCTGGATCCAATCTTCATCTTCACCTTCAAACTTGGAATTGCAGGCGCAGCCTATGCCACTGTAATTGGTCAGATCCTTTCAATGGTCATGTCGATCTACTTTGTAAGAAAGAACAAGTACATCCATGTCAGAATAAGAAGCATAAGACCAAGAAAGAAGATCGTTGGAGAAATCTATCAGGTAGCCCTTCCTACCATCATTATGAACAGTATCGGTACTATCATGACCAGTGCGCTCAACGCAATCCTCATAGGCTTCTCATCAACTGCAGTCAGCGTATTTGGAGTCTACTTCAAGCTCCAGTCATTTATATTCATGCCTCTGTTTGGCATGAACAGTGCCCTTACTCCAATCTTGGGCTTCAACTATGGAGCCAGGAACAGGAAGAGAATGGTAGAAGCTATCAAGTGGGGACTCTTGATTGCAGTAACTATAATGTCTATTGGAACACTGATATTCAATCTTGTACCAGACAAGCTCCTTTCTCTCTTCAATGCATCTGAAGAGATGCTCTCCTATGGCGTTCCTGCCCTGAAGATCATCAGCCTGCACTTCGTTTCAGCTGCCTTCTCCATCATCCTGATCTCCACCTTCCAGGCAATGGGCCTTGGATACATCAGTATGATAGTATCGATCCTGCGCCAGATTGTAGTTCTCGTTCCATCAGCATTCATCCTTTCAAGGATATTTGGCATCAACGGAGTATGGGCTTCCTTCATCGTAGGTGAAGCTGTTGCCCTCATCTTCTGTGTGACGATGTTTGCAAGAGTATACAATAAAAAGATAAAATTGCTCTAAATGTAGAAATTAATACTCATAAAAACAGAGAGATATAAAAATACCCATCCTATTTTTACATTTTCCTCAAATTTGTCTTTCGATTTAGTCTCATTGCTCTTTCAATATTGTCCATATCTTTTTTATACTTACAACATGTTCTATCAGAAAGAAATCATCCATGAAACCATCATAAGCTCAAGCCGTCAGATTCCTGAAAGGAACATTGAAAGAGGAGTATTCAAGGAAGCAAGAGTCAAGCAAGGTGGGATTGGAACCTACCACAACGACTTTTGGGTACAGCGAATAGCCAACAGAGGCTTTCATGTGTTCATCCTATCTCTTTCAGGTAAAGGAAGGATAAGACTTGAGGATGAGAGCGAATTTATACTCAATGCAGGAGACGCCTTTATCAGCTGGTCTTCCGGACAGGGACAATATGAGGAGTCTGCAAGTCTGGAGCCTTGGGATAGGATCTGGATAACATTCTGGGACTCTACTAGCCTCATGGTCCCAGATTCCAATGATTTCAGAGTAGTAAGAAATGTCAGCAACATTGAAGAAATCGAATACTCATTCAAGAAAATACTTCAGGAAAGCTACTACAACGACAACAGAAGTACTGAGGCACAGGAACTGTACGAAAAACTATTCCTGATACACCTTGAAAGAGGACTTGGGCTTGGTGAAAATGCGCAGACAAGAACCCATAGAAGAGAGATTGCAAGACTCTGGGAGCTTGTAAACAAGAGCATGGCCGATGATTGGGGTGTCGAACGCCTATGCCGTGTCTCCGGTTTTTCTCGTGCCCACCTTTCAAGACTCTGCAACGAACTCTATGGTATCGGCCCAGGTGAAAAGGTAAAAGATATAAGGATGCACCATGCAAAGCTGCTGCTTGCAAATTCTGATAGAACCATTGCAGAGATATCAGATGCAACAGGATTTTCATCCCCTTCTGTCTTCTCGGCTTCCTTCAAGGAGTATTTCAAGCAAAGTCCTAGAGAATTCAAGAAGAATAGAGAATCCAGATATTCGCAAAACGGAAAACAGTGATATATAATCTACCCAAAGGAGTGCTCTTATGAAAATCATTACAATTAGCCGTGAATATGGTGCAGGTGGTAGCCCAATTGGTAAAGAGGTTGCTAAACGTCTTGGAATTGAAATCTATGACAAGGATATTATCCGAGGGCTTGCTAAAGAAAGCGGGAGAGAATATGAAGACATCGAACGTGTCAGTGAGGATTTGTCCGTAAGAGAGAATATTCTCAGAGCCGTTACTCCTGCTTCTTATAATCCAACAAGAGAGCTCTTCGAGCTCCAGAAAAATGTTATCCTCAACCTTGCATCCAATGGACCATGTGTAATGATTGGTAGATGTGCCAATATAATTCTGCGTGATGCAGGAATTGAAACACTCGATATATTCATCCATGCAGATGATGCTCACCGCTATCTGCGTGTTTCAGAGCTTATCAAATCTGACCGTTTGAAGGATGTCATCAAGGAAATCAGAAAGAAGGATTATGGTAGAAGAAACTATTACACTTCCTGTACTGGTCACTCCTGGGCAGATTGTAGGGACTACCATGTAATGCTGGACAGTGGCTTGCTTGGTTACGAAGCTTGTGTTAACTTGATAGTTGCAGCGGCACAGTCCCTTTAATATTGAATCCTCTCCTTTCGGGGAGGATTAATTTTCTAGAAAACATGGAGAACAGGATGCTTACCGATATTGAAATTGCTCAGAGTACGGAACTTAAGGATATCTACGAAATTGCCCACGAACTTGGTATTGAAGATAAGGATATCTACGCCTTCGGAAGAGACAAAGCAAAGATATTGCCAGGAGCTGGAAAGGATAAAGAAGAGAAGGCAAAACTTGTACTCGTAACAGCAATAAATCCAACAAGTGCTGGTGAAGGTAAGACCACTACCTCTATTGGGCTTGCCGACGCAATGAGAAGAATAGGAGTCAAGAGCATGCTCTGCTTGAGAGAGCCATCTCTTGGACCTGTATTTGGCGTCAAGGGAGGTGCTGCAGGAGGTGGCTATGCACAGGTAGTACCTATGGAAGATATCAATCTTCACTTCACAGGCGATATACATGCAATTGGCTGTGCAAACAACCTGCTTGCTGCCATGATAGACAACTCGATCTACCACGGTAATCCTCTGAATATCGATCCAAGGCGAATCACCTGGAGACGCTGTATGGACATGAATGACAGACAGCTCAGGTTCCTGACCGATGGTCTTGGTGGAAAGGCTAACGGAACTCCAAGAGAAGATGGTTTTGATATCACTGTTGCAAGTGAAATAATGGCAATATTCTGTCTAGCAAAAGACCTTGAAGATCTCAAGGCAAGACTTGGAAGAATAATCTGTGCATACACCTACGATGGAAAGCCAGTCACAGCACATGAGCTCAAAGCAGATGGCGCTATGACAGCAATACTCAAGGATGCGATCAATCCAAACCTTGTCCAGACACTTGAGCACACACCTGCTCTCGTCCACGGTGGGCCATTTGCGAACATTGCACACGGTTGCTCCTCCCTTTCTGCAACCAAGCTTGGACTCAAGCTTGCAGATGTAGTAGTTACAGAAGCAGGATTCGGTGCTGACCTCGGTGCTGAAAAGTTCTTGGATATCAAGTGCCGTATTGCAGACCTTGCTCCAGATGCAGTTGTACTCGTTGCAACAGTAAGAGCGTTGAAGCTCAACGGAGGAGAGGACAAGAACAATCTCTCAGTTCCAAATGTAGAAGCACTCAAGAAGGGTGTTTGCAACCTGGAGCGCCACATTGATAACCTCACAAAGGTATTTGGCATGAAGGTATGCGTCGCCTTGAACAGCTTCCCAACTGATACCCCAGAAGAGGTTGAAGTTATTAGGGATGCTTGTGAAAGACACTCTGTTCCTATGGAAATCAGCAGTGTATTCGCACAAGGTGGTAAAGGTGGAGAAGCTCTTGCCAAGAAGGTCATGGAACTATGTGAAAAGAGAGAGCTTTTACACCCATATGAACTTTCAGACTCCCTCAAGGAGAAGATCATAAAGGTTTCCACAAAAGTATATAGAGCAAAGAGTGTTGAGTTCTCAGCAGAAGCTACAAGGATGCTGAACAACATCACAAAGATGGGGTATGGAGATTTGCCTGTATGTATTGCAAAGACACAATACTCCTTCTCTGACAATGCAAAGCTCCTCGGTGCTCCTGAAGACTTTACAATGAACATCAGAGAGGTAAGGCTAAGCGCAGGTGCTGGCTTTGTAGTAGCTGTTTCTGGAAGCATAATGACAATGCCAGGTCTTCCTAAAGTACCAGCTGCAGAGAATATCGATGTTAACGAAAAAGGAGCTATAACAGGTCTATTCTAAATGAAAAAGCTTGTCACAATATTCATTGTCATCCTAATGGTCTTCACTCTTCAGGCAAAGAGTGAAAGCCCTTTCGCACTATCCTTCAAATTTGATTTTGCTGCATTGGCAGTTGGAATTCCAGCAGAGCTTATCGTCAAGAATCTGGAACCATCATTTGGAAAATGGGATGGAACTACCCTCAATAAGGATGATATAAACTTTGTTGACCGATTCTTTGCTCATGGCTATGAATCGACCCCTGACAATGTAAGTAATGTAACAGCTGTAATCAGCTGTATTTCCCCAGCATTGCTATTAAAGGACAACTTTTCAGATTGGAAGACAATCGCAGTAATGTATTCAGAGACGATGCTATATACAACACTTACCTGTGATACGCTCAAACATCTTACCAGCAGAAACAGACCATACATGTATTTTGAGAACAAGGGGCGTACCGATGCAGATAGAAGATACTCATTCCCTTCCCTGCACACAGCCTGGGCGTTTGCTGGAGCGACCTTTACAAGCTATACATATATGAAGTACAACCCTGATTCAAAATATAATAAGCAGGTTGCCATAGCCACCTTCTCCATGGCGGCTATAACAGGAGCGCTCAGAATTGCAGCAGGAAAGCACTTCTTGACAGATGTGCTATCAGGTGCAGCAATTGGAGCCCTCTGGGGCTATGGAGTTCCAAAGCTCCACGAGCTCAAGGCCAAGGCAAACAACAAGGTGCTTGATGCCCTTGAGGTAGCCCCTGGCTATGTTGGCTTCAACATTGCTCTTTGATCTTTCTGTCAGTCTTTCTCAAGAACCAGAAGAAGAAGTTTATAGAAATAAGGAAGGTCGTTATATCTGATAGCGGCTGTGATATCTCCACACCTAAAAGCCCTATGAATTTAGGTAATATGAGTATATATGGCAAGAAACAGATTCCCTGTCTCAACATCGATGTGAAGGAGGCTTCAAGCGAGTGGCCTGTTACCTGAAGTGCCATATTGGTAATTACAGAAAGAGCACAAAATGGCAATGCACAGCACTGAACTTTGAGTGCGACAGACCCAATCCTTATTACTTCAAGATCATCACGTCTAAAGCATCTGACTATATCCTTTGCGAAAACAAAGCAGATAAGTGCGAGAGTTGAAATGATTACTGTCCCAGAAATTGCAGTGAATATCGTTGCTTGCTTGACCCTGTCATAGCGCTTTGCTCCCCAGTTGAAGCCAGCAACAGGCTGGAACCCTTGGCCAAAACCAAGCATTGCAGAAAACAAGAGGAAGGTTATACGGCCAGATATGCTCATTGCTGCAACAGCAGCATCTCCAAAGCCAGATGCACTTACATTGAGAGCAACTGAGGAGATGGTTGCAAGTCCCTGGCGGGCAAAGGAAGGAAATCCATTCTTGATAATCGTTGTATAGACAGAGATTCTTCTTGAAACCTTTGTAATCCTGAGTCGTACATTACTTTTTCCTCTCAAGAAGACAGCGAGCAGGAGTGTGAAGCTTATCGTCTGGCTTATAGCTGTTGCCATAGCGGCTCCAGCTGTCTTGAAATCGAAAAGGAAGATGAAGACAGGATCCAGGAAAATGTTCAGCACACCACCGACAGTTATTCCGACCATACCCAGCATCGCCTTGCCTTCGCTTCGGAGCAAATTGTTAAGGACAACAGAAGCACACATAATGGGAGCTGCGTAAAAGATATACTCACCATAGGCCCTGGCATATGGAAGGATAGTCTCAGTTGCTCCGAGAGTTCTCATCAGTGGCTCAGTGAATGTCAGGCCAAAAATAGCTAGCACAAGCCCGATGAAAAGGGAAGCAAAGAATGCAGAAGAGGCAGCTTCAATTGCTTCATCTACCCTTCTTGCTCCAAGCAATCTTGAAACAAAGGCTCCACCACCCTGACCCAGAGTAAAACCGATAGCCTGGATTATTGCCATCACGGAGAATACGATACCGACAGCGCCTGCTGCACTGGTACCAAGCTGTGCTACAAAGAATGTATCGGCCATGCTGTAAATCGAAGTGACCAGCATAGATATTATTGTCGGAAGAGCCAGGGAGGAGACTAGACGAGGGACAGGAGTTGTTGTCATCTTCGTATAGTGAGCTTGCCTTCTCTTATCGTCCTGAGAATTTTCCATAAAGAAAATAATATGAAAATTATGTTTTTTTCTCTATAGAGGTAATCAAATTAAATTTTAGCCCTTCTAAAATTAACGCATTGTCAATAGAATAAATATTATGAGGTCCAAAAGATATATTCTTATTCTATTACTACTGTTCTCGTTCTCGCTCCTGATGGCATCCCCTATCAAGGAAAATGGAGTCCAGCTTGATTCCCTATCTGAGATTCAAGGAAGAGGAGAAGTAATCTTTGCTGTTGAAAAGGATTGTTTCCCTTGGGCCTATCGTGATTCAAAGAATCGCCTTACTGGCTTCTGCATCGAAGTTGCAAAGTGCATAGCAGAGGAGCTGGGATCAAAGGCAAAATTCGTTGAAGTCGAATCCATCAAACTCTGGTCAGGTCTCGAAAATGGAGACTATGATATGGGGATAAGTATCTACGATACCTATACCGCAGCAGATGGTGAAGTGAATCCTTTCGAAAACACATACAAGTATTTCCTGATGAAGGCTGCCGTCGTTGCTAGAAATGACAACACAACGATAAATGATCCACTGGATCTCTGGGACAGATATGTAGTTACTCCTGTAGACCCTGTATACATAAAGTTGGCCAATAGATACAAAGCCTTCTGTGTCGGTATAATTAATACAGATGAGATGTTCTCACTAGTAGAAAGTAAAAATATGGAGGCAGCTATCTGTTCAATCGAAGACATCACAAAGTATCTGAGAGATAATATGGATTCCCCTCTTGAGATTGTAACTGCAACAAAGGAGTTGTCAGGGTCTCTTTCCTTCCATCTCAGAAAAGGTGAAGGAAGCAGTGATATGAAACGTTCAGTCAATAGAGCAATTCTGAAACTGAAGAGGAATGGCACACTTGCAAAACTCTCTCTAAAATATCTTGGCTACGATTTCTTAAGTCAGCCTGAAGACAATGATCAGTAAAGAAGAGACTCTGGAGCGCCTTGGAAAATCTAAATTCCGTTCCCGCTTTCATCTGACTGAAAAAGATATTGATTACATAGACAAGGTAGGCATGGCTACGATAGAAAGCCATGCCTATGATTTTATAAGAACTCGCCTTGCTCCTGTTGGCAACCCAATGGATGGAAAGCAGACGCCAATGAAGGGGCATCCTGTGTTCATCGCCCAGCATGCTCTCGCATTCTGTTGCCGTGGCTGTCTGGAAAAGTGGTATCGCATACCAAGAGACAGAGAGTTGACTGAAGACCAGATCGAAAGGATTGTGGCCTTCATAATGTACTACATAGAGAAGGAAAGAGTTAATTTTCTTTCACGTACCACTTCCCCATCTTAGCCTTCTTGTACTCTTCTTCAAGATAGGCTGCCTTTTCTTCCGAAAGGCGGTAGGAAGAGAGGTCCAGTAGAATCCTACCTTCCGACTCGTCAAAAAGCGTCTTCTTGATCTTGTATGGATAGCTCTCATTTCCCTTCAGGCCACCACGGTGAATATTGTTTATGATCTCCATTATGTGGATCTGACAGTACTCAGGAATAGCTGGGTTACGGTCTATATATACAGATAGAGGGATGTTCTCACGGTATTTGTTTCCGTTGTTCGAGACCATAAGGAAGTTGGAAATGACATCTCTTCCCCCATTGCTATGAGGTTTTACATGCTCAATTGTAGCAACAGAGCCGATAAGGAGTCTTCGTAAGATATCATACTCACTTCTTCTTGAGTATTTGACGATGAAGGCATTCTCACTGCTACCTGATGTTGGCAAAAAGAGCGCTAGATTCTTTATCTCTTCCAGGACTCTCTCCTCATAAGGATTCAGAGCCTTGATTTCATCAAGTGCAAAGAGGAAGGTCTTACGTTTGAAGAACACATCACTGCTACTATCAAGTATCTGGTTTCTACACTTTGTAGTTTCCTTCCTGAGTTCAAGCTGTGTCGTTATTGAAAGCAGCGAGGACTTGGTATCAACACTGTCAATTACCTTGAACTCCTCAAGCTTCAGCTTTTTAAGGTGGTAATCATATACAGTGTGAAAGTAATCGAGCAAATTCATTTTGGGATTGGAATCGAGAAAGTAATTTATGTGGTCGAATATGCGATGCTCTACCACCTGCATATTCTTTGCATACCTAGAAAGAAGAAATAGCTTGTCGTTCAAGTTTGAGTACTCTTTCAGCTTCTGCTCGATTCGGTTCATCTCAGAACCTGAGATCATCCTTATACCTGTGTATGGACAGGTTATGTGCTTGAGCCTCTTGAGTGCATTACCTTTTCCTGTGTCTCCATTTGTGCTTGTAGCCTTTTCGTAGTATTCCATATTTTTATTTTATCACTGCTATAGAGCAAAAGAAAAAGTAATATCCAGTAAATGGCAAAAAAAGCTCCATAGGAGTGTCCAATGGAGCTTTGTAGAAACATGATTTGGATCACCTTAGATCAGGCCGACCTTTCTTTTAGCCTTTGCAAGAGTTCTTGAAGAGATAGAGTAAGCAATCTCTGCACCCTTCTTGTACTGCTCTTCAAGGTATGCCTTGTCTGCAGAAATTCTCTTGAAGTTCTCTCTGATCGGCTTGAGCTCGTCTGCAACAGTCTGGCCAACTGCCAGCTTGAAGTCTCCATAGCCCTTGCCTTCAAACTCCTTCTCAACTTCAGGGATGGTCTTTCCAGTAATTACAGAGTAGATGGTAATGAGGTTGTTGATACCATCCTTGCCCTCCCTGAAGACAACTTCCTTCTCACTGTCTGTGACAGCTCTCTTGAACTTGTTGATGATGACAGCCTCATCATCAAGAATTGAGATGAAAGAGTTTACGTTCTCATCGGACTTGCTCATCTTCTTGGTTGGCTCCTGAAGAGACATTACCTTTGCACCAGCTGGAGCGATGTATGGCTCTGGAACTTTAAAGGTCTGTCCGAAGCGAGAATTGAAGCGAGTTGCCAGATCTCTTGTAAACTCAAGGTGCTGCTTCTGGTCTGCTCCTGTTGGAACCATATCTGCCTGGTAAAGGAGGATATCGGCAGCCATCAGAACAGGATATGTAAACAAGCCTGCATTTACATTGTCAGCGTGGCGTGCAGCCTTATCCTTGAACTGGGTCATACGGGAAAGATCTCCAAACATAGCAGAGTTTGAAAGAATCCAGGAAAGCTGTGCATGTGTGTTCACAGTGCTCTGGATAAAGATAAGGCTCTTGTTTGGGTCAATTCCACATGCAAGCAGAAGAGCAAAAGAGTCAAGAGTCTGCTTCCTGAGCTTAGCTGGCTCTATAGCAACAGTAAGAGAGTGAAGATCTGCAATAAAGTATGCACACTCGTAATCTTCCTGAAGCTGTCCCCAGTTTCTGACTGCACCGATATAGTTTCCAAGTGTGAATATTCCAGTTGGCTGGATACCGCTAAGAATTCTCTTCTTTCTTACTTCTTCCATCTTTATACCTCAAATAACAATGTAAAAAATATAGAACTCTTTGCTATATGTTTCAATAGAGCCAAAGTGCGTAAAACTACTCCTTGTAGCCTCTTTCAATGCAGGATGAAAACTTGTGTTTTATAAAAGGAATCAGGGAAAGAATAGACAGAGCAGATTAGATTTATCTAAAAAAAT
>JAILRW010000091.1 GCA_024698005.1 Sphaerochaetaceae bacterium
CTCCGTAGACGCCTTGGAATGGCACGTTAGGACGGGAGTTCGAATCTCCCCACCTCCATAAAAACTGGTATGTTTTAATGCAAATTAAAAGATACCAGTTTTTTCTTTATAGATTCTAATTATATTTCAGTTCACTAAAAACGAATATAATTGCATCATTAATAATTGTTTTTGATTGGAGATTAGGACTACGAATAAAGCAAAGGCAATTTTGTATGCATTTCTGGCAGCAGTCTTCTATGCTATTAATGTGCCTGTTTCAAAAGTACTACTTAACGAGGTAGGTCCTACAACAATGGCAGCGCTTCTGTATCTTGGTGCAGGTATTGGAATCGGTATTCTCTCATTGTTCAATAAAAATGATAGTTTAAAATCCCAGAAGCTGACTAAAAATGATCTTCCGTTTGTTGTCGGCATGATAATTCTTGATATTGTTGCACCAATTTTCTTGATGTTGGGCATTAGCTATGGCTCATCAGCAAATGCCTCCCTACTCGGGAATTTTGAAATTGTTGCAACAACAGTAATTGCATTATTCATATTCAAAGAAACTGTTACCAAAAGACTATGGATGGCAATTGCTTTTATCACACTATCAAGTGTTCTGCTTTCACTTGATGGAGCTGACAGTTTCAAGTTTTCTTATGGCTCAATTTTTGTGCTATCAGCAACTGTTTGCTGGGGATTTGAAAACAACTGTACCAGGAGCATTTCGTCAAAGAGCACCTACGAAATTGTTGTACTGAAGGGTTTATTTTCTGGGCTAGGAGCGTTGATTATCGCACTAATTAAAGGAGAATCAATTCCTGGAATACGATATGTTTTAGAGGCTATGACACTAGGGTTTTTTGCCTATGGTCTTAGCATTTTCCTTTATGTTCGTGCTCAAAATATTCTTGGCGCGGCAAAGACCAGTGCCTATTATGCGATTGCGCCTTTTGTAGGAGCGTTTCTGTCTTTTGTGTTTTTACATGAGCAGTTGTCATGGATGTATCTTGTGGCGTTGATTATAATGGTTGTTGGTTCAGTACTTGTTGTATCTGATACATTGTTTAGAGCTCTCACTCCCTAGCTTCAGCATATTTAAAAATTTAGATTTTTGTAGATAGATATTCATTCCTGAATGAAGATAACTGATTGTTATGAAATAGGAAACCTGAAATTATATAACAGATTGGCTATTATCCCAGGTTTTGATTATATCATTAACAGCTTTTGCCAATGGAGAATTAACAAAGAAAAACATTGGTTCAAGAGTATTATTCTCTCTTGATTTAGCAATTAGTTTGATAATTCCAGACTCTAAAAAATCTAGTAGATATAACTGATTGTTTTCAAGCTTTGTTATATCTATTTCAGGATTAAAAATAGCCCACCTATTTCGTAAAGCCTCCTTGAATATTGAAACAAGATATTCAGAGCCTCTACAAGTGAACAGAGTTATCCTCATCCAATTCTTGTAGTTCCCAGAATCCTTGTCATTTATTGTTTCAAGCATAGTTCTGAGGTTTTCCGTGAAATCTGGAAGCATTTCAAACTTGAGCCTTTTATAGAAAAACACCCTCGCCATCTCATCTATATTGCTGAAATAATAATAGAAAGAATTATGATTTATCTTGGCTTCAGAGGTCAGAAGCTTGATTGTAATCATTTGATATTGGTTTTCTTCTAGAAGCTTCCAGAAAGAATCTTCCAATCTTTCAAGTGCTTTTCCACTATCAACTTTCTTTGGTCTAGCCATATCAGATCCTCATAAATTAGAAATTTTACTAAAGTTTGTCTATTTAAATTAGAATTATAATCTAATTTAATAGTTATTGGAAAAGGAGAAATATTATGGCTGAACAAGTAAAAGTTATTGTATTTAAGAATGAAGCTGAAGCTTATATGAAATTTTCTAATTTGAAGCAGTCTTCTATTACTGCTAAGAATTATATGATTTCAGAACTGGTTATTGTTAAGAAGGAAAATGATCAGTATTTTATCAAAGACTTTTTTGATACAGGTGTTGATACAGCAAATGACTCCAACGCTGGTATGATTTTAGGTTCCTTTATTGGAATCCTCGGAGGACCTATTGGTGTTCTTCTTGGCGCTGCAACAGGTTCATTGGCTGGTAACTTATTAGATAGCATGGACGCTTCTGAAAATGCTTCTGTTATTGAAAAAGTATCAAGTGTTATCTCTAACAATGAAACAGCTCTTGTAGCACTTATAAGTGAATCTGTAGAGAACGTATTTGACTCAGAATTCAAGGATGTAGAAGTTGAAATCTTCTCAACTTCAGCAATGGAAGTTCTAGCAGAAATTGAAGAAGCCAAAACTCTACAACTGGAACTTAAAAAAGAAGCTAGAAAGAAGCTTGCTGATGAGAAGAAAGCAAACTTCTCAAAAAAGCTTGATGATTATAAGAAGGAAATCAAAAATAAGTTTGAAAAGGATAATAAGTGATGTTTGAATTTGATAAACTTTGTAAAGAAATAGAAAAGATTCCATTTGATGAATATGCTGCCATTCTTACAGTCAAGACAGCACAGGTGCTTCCAGCACTTGAATCAATAACTATTAATGGAATCAGCGGAATTGAAATTTTTGGTTCCTTCATTCTTGCCTCCATCGTTGCAGATGGCAAGCTTTCAGAAGAAGAGTACCTCCTACTCTACCCTTCAATGCAGCTATTCTTCCAGGATTCTCTCAGATATGAAGATTGCAAGGAAGTTGTTAAGAAAGCAGCTCCAGAGGTACGAGAACTAAAGAAGATTGTAAATGAAATGGTCGATGTAATTGGCATGCTCAGTGAAGAGCTAAAGAGTGATATTATAACAATTTCACTTCTGATCTGTGCTGTTGATGGAAAGATTTCTTTCAAGGAGAAACAGTATATCAAGCAATTGATAAAAGACTGATTGATAAATATTACACTTTGTCTAAGCAATATGTCACCTGGCATATTGCTTATTATTAATACTCGATTTTTATCAAAATAATTATCTTACCTGCTCTTTACATTAACCACTTCTAGATGATTAAGTCTACATAAATAGTGCCAAATTATCTTGTTGTTATAAAAAGAAATAATAAGTATTTCAAGCCTTATATAAATAAAGACAATATCATTCAATCTTTGAAAGAGAAACAACATTAGTACAATTGAATTAAATCAATTAATAATTTGTTTTAAATACTTCTATTTTTACAAGTTTGTGTAAAAATAAATACACTACATATCTTAAAGAAATAAGTACCTGAAATTTTTTTCTGACATTTATACGTTTTCATTGACAGCCATCTTTTTCTGCTCTAACTTGATATTGGACGTTGTCCTATTTCTATATTATTAACAGGAGGAATCGTCATGGAATCAGCAGACCCTGGATCTAGTAAAGAACTTTTCCTCCCTCAATCTTTCTGAAGAAAGGTTCTCTATTTATCCGGTTTTCTGAATTGCACTGACCACCTTTAAAACAAAGGGGATATTGTCATGTCAGAACTCAGAACAATACTCGAAACTACTCTCAAGAAACTACTTGAAGAGAGAAAATTCATGTCCATCAAGGATTTTCTCTCGACCATGAAACCTTCGGATATTGCATCCACACTGGATTCTCTATCGAAGGAGCAGCTTCCTAAGCTCTTCCGTCTTCTTCCGAAAGAACTTGCAGCAGAGACATTTGTTGAAATGGACAGCGACAACCAGGAGCTTCTGATACAGAGCTTTTCTGATACTGAGCTCAAACTTGTTCTGGAAGAACTTTACGTTGATGATGCAGTTGATATCGTAGAGGAGATGCCTGCAAATGTAGTAGTCAGGATCCTCGAACAAGCTTCTCCTGAAATGAGAAAGGATATCAATCAGATACTCCACTACCCTGAGGACTCTGCAGGATCTGTGATGACTACAGAATTCATCTCTCTCAGGTCAGATATGAACGTAGGAGATGCAATCGATCATATACGCAAATACGGTTGCGACAAAGAAACGATATATACCTGCTATGTCACAGAGAACAGGAAGCTGATCGGAACAGTATCGGTCAAAGACCTGCTGCTTGCAAAGGATGATGGAACATTAATAAGCACTCTTACTGAGAAGAATTTCATCAGCGTGAATACTCACACAGACCAGGAAGAGGTCGCAAGGGTCTTCAGCCGTTACGATCTGCTTGCACTTCCTGTAGTTGACTCTGAAGGTCTGATAGTCGGTATCATCACTGTCGATGATGCAATGGATGTAATGGAGGAAGAGACAACAGAGGATATGGCGATCATGGGTGGTATGACACCTTCCGATAAGACTTATATCAAGTCATCTCCAATCGAACTCTTCATACACAGAATTCCCTGGCTGATGATTCTCATGGTCTCCGCAACCTTCACTGGTCTTATAATAACAGGCTTCGAGAGTGCTATTTCAAAGATGGTTGTCCTCACCGCATTCATTCCTATGCTGATGGATACGGGAGGAAACTCCGGTTCCCAGAGTTCGGTCACAATCATAAGGGCTCTGAGTCTTGGGGAGGTTGGAATCAAAGACCTTCCAAGAGTCGTTATCAAGGAGTTCATTACCGCACTTCTCTGTGGATTTACCTTGGCACTACTCTGCTTCGGAAAGATAATGCTCGTAGACCGAATGCTGATCGGTAATACTGATGTGACGCTGCTCGTTGCAATTGTTGTCTGCCTGACAATGAACTTGACTGTGATAGTCGCGAAGGTGATCGGCTGTTCTCTACCGGTCCTTGCAAAGAAGCTTGGGTTCGATCCTGCTGTAATGGCAAGTCCCTTCATAACGACCATCGTGGATGCTTTATCTCTGCTAATCTACTTCTCGATGACAAAGGCCATCCTGATTTAGCCTATATGGGGTCTCATTGATAAGGGACCCCATATATGTTCGATGACAGGTTTTATAATAAGATGCGTCGAATAATCTGCTCTCAGGAAAAACTATTAAAAAATAGCAGTCGTTGCAATAATAATCACATCTCCACTTGGGGCTTTCCTTATAGATTCATCTTACAAACAACTGCTAGAAAAAGATTAGATCACATCTTTATCCAACCAAAGACATTGGCAATGGATGAGAATAGAATAATTATCAAAATTACAGGGCTGAAGTATTTGATTGTCTTTTCGAAGATACTCATTCTACCAAAGCTATGATTATTTTTTGTGACTTCTTCATTTACCTTGTCAATTCCCATGTAATGTGTGATCAGGAAACAGATACAGATTGCAGCAAGTGGCATCATTACTGTATTGGTTATGAAATCAAAGAAGTCCAGGAATTGCATTCCAATAATCTTGATAAATCCTAATGGTCCATATCCAAGAGAAGAGAGTGTACCAAGAACCAGCATAAATAATCCCATAATTATAGTAGCTTTCTTTCTTGAATAGCCAAGCTCATCCTCGATTGTAGCTACAGCACTTTCTGTTAAAGCAATAGCACTTGTCAGTGCAGCAAACAGGACAAGAACAAAGAAAAGTATGCCACCTAAACGAGCAAAGCTTGTTGAGGCAAGTACTTTTGGTATAGTGATGAACATAAGAGCAGGTCCTGCATTGAGGGAACTTGGATCTCCACCAGAAAATGCAAATACAGCAGGTATAATCATCAATCCAGCCAGGATTGCTATTCCTGTATCAAAAATTTCTACGTGTATTGTTGCGTTATCAATTGATACATCGTCCTTCATATAGGAGCCGAAAGTTATCAAGATTCCCATTGCAATTGATAGAGAGTAGAACATCTGTCCCATAGCAGATACAACAGTAATAAAAGAGAAATTCTTGAAGTTTGGAATGAGGAAATACTTTACACCTTCAATTGCGCCTGGAAGGAACATCGAATAGCCTGCTATCAGAAGCGCAAGAACAAGTAGAATTGGCATCATGAATCTGGAAACTCTTTCAATACCATTCTTTACACCAAAGTAAATGACAAACAGGATTGCAAATAGGAAAATGATGAACCAGAGTTCAGGTTCATATCCTCCTGCAATGAAGGAAGTGAAATAACCATCCTGAGTAATTTGGGCAGTATTTCCCCTGAGGTATTCATATAGATACTTAGTTACCCAACCACCTATTGTCGAGTAATATGGACAGATCAGTGCTGGAATAATTGCATTGATCCAACCCCCAAAAACAAGAAAACGGTTGTTACCAAACTTCTTGAATGCGCCGACAGGACTTTTTTTTGTATACCTACCAATGGCAGTTTCTGCAATAATCATTGTGTAACCAAAAGTAACAGCAAGAATGATATATACGAGAAGGAATATACCACCACCGTATTTAGCTGCAAGATATGGAAAACGCCAAATATTGCCAAGACCAACAGATGCACCAGCTGCTGCTAGTACATATCCCAATTTACCAGAAAATTTACTTCTTTCGTTTTTCATAAATAATCCTAAACAATTGAAAAAATACGATTTTTTCATCATATCACTATCAAAGTGTTTAATAAATAACGTATTAGAAAAAACAATTTTCATTATCTAGAAACAAAAAGCCTCCTTTCGGAGGCAAATGAAAAACATAATTTATATTATTTAGCAAAACATTTATCGACAACTAAGTTATTGCCCTTATCTATGAAATGCAAGAACTGCATGTGGTTAAAGACTTCCTTTGTACCATCAGGCATTGTAACTACAGAATAGAAGTGGATAGCAGCCCAATCCTCACTGACAAGAATATTGTTTATCCTTACCTGCTTTTCAGTTTCAACATAAGGCTTCATATATTCACGAAGATTGCTCTTATCAAGCTTTACACCTTTATAGTTATACATGACATCATCAGTGAATAACATATTGGCATAGTTACTCCATATCGAATAACCTTTATTCCAAGAATCGATCAGTTCAAGAATTGTTGACTTCATCTTTTTGCCAAGTTCTGTATCAATTCTTGTTGGATAGACAATTGGATACTTTTTCTCAAGATTTTCAGTTACAGGAAGTTTGATTGCAGCAATTGAAGCCATAAACTCTGCCTGTTTTTCTCTTTCTTCTGGGGTCAAGAAGTAAAGTAGACCATTGTAGTTTTCATTTTTTGATCCACCCCAACCTTCATCTACCTTGGCACCAAGGATTCCATAATCTCCAAAACGAGCAAACTCCATAGTTGTACCTAGAGTAGCTGCTCCGGTCTTTCTATCGATGTTGATAATATCATACTGGATAGCCATCCAATCGTCGACAAGGATCATGTTGTTGAAGTTGCCCATCTGAATATTGATGCTCTTAAGGGAAACATCCATAGCTTTCTGATATTCATCAAGTGTCATACGAACGCCATTGACATTGTAGATTGAATCCTTGTGATAGAGAACTTCTCCCCAGTGCTCCCAAGCTTCATATCCCATATTCCAGCGATTAAAGCCATTAAGCATTCTATTCTGTATTTTTTCTGAAAGCTCAGTATCTGCTTCAGTCTGATATGTAATTGGGAAGCTTTTCAACAGTTCTTCAGTAGGGACATTGTACTGAGGATCAAGCTCAATTACATATTCTGTTTCTTTAGCTTTTTCTGAATTAGTTTCTAAACTTATTTCTTTGTCTGTTACTAAATCTGTTACTTTATCTGTATGTGTACAGGAAACAGTAAGAAGGATTGAAAAAATAATGAGAGAAATAAAAAGTTTTTTCATCGATAAAGTACCTCAATTTTATTTATCATACACTTCTATCCAGTATCAATATTTCACTTCTTTTATCAGCAGCAATATTTATGAACCTCTCATATTCCGTTAACACTTCAGTAATTATGTTCATTTTATCATAGTGCTGGATATCATTACCTTTACGTCCGTTGTTGTAATAACTTACAGGAATATAAACTTCACTTTCAGGAGTAGGAGCATTATCTTCATCTATTACATATTGAGAAATTTCCTGTCTATCAGCCATAACACCATATTTGAAATTCTGTAGCTGGTCATATCTTATTAAAAGCTCAATTGAAGTTTTACCTTCTCTACCCTCTCTGATCTCTGCTTCTATTCCCTTTTCCTTGAAGGCTTCGCTCAGCTCCTCAAAGGCTGGA
>JAILRW010000001.1 GCA_024698005.1 Sphaerochaetaceae bacterium
TCTCTCCTTTTATTTTTGTTGAAGTTTCAAGAGGTATAAATATGTGTGGCATCGTAGGTTTTTCAGGTCATCATCAGGCAGCTCCAATTCTTTTGGATGGTCTTTCAAAGCTCGAATACAGAGGCTATGACTCTGCAGGGCTTGCAGTGAGAGACGGAGAAAAGAATGCAGAGGTAGTCAAGGCCAATGGCCGTTTGAAAGTACTCTCTGAGATGACTGACGGTGGATTGTCATTGAAAGGCACTACTGGCATTGGTCACACCAGGTGGGCCACTCACGGAGCTCCTTCCAAGACAAATGCCCATCCACACGTTTCAGGTAACTGCACCGGCTCAGGAAGTGGAACTGTTGAATCAGAGGTAGTAGGTGTCCACAACGGAATAATCGAAAACTATCAGGAACTCAAAGATAAACTCATAAGTCATGGTTACCAGTTCTACAGCCAGACAGATACAGAAGTTGCAGTAAAGCTTGTTGATTACTACTACAAGAAGTATGGAATTGGCCCTATCGATGCAATTGCCAAGGCCATGGTAAGAATCCGTGGCTCCTATGCTCTCGAGCTGATGTTCCAGGACTATCCAGATGAAATCTGGGTTGCCAGAAAAGAGAGCCCTATGATCATAGGCATCACAGATGGGGAGTCCTTCATAGCCTCTGATGTTCCTGCTATTTTGAAGCATACAAGAGATGTCTATTACATCGACAACCTCGAATTTGCTCAAGTCAAACCAGGCGAGGTACACTTCTACAACCTCAACGGTGATGAGGTAAAGAAGGAAACTGTCAGAATCACATGGGATGCAGAAGCAGCAGAGAAAGGTGGCTACGAGCACTTCATGATGAAGGAGATACACGAGCAGCCAAAAGCAGTGAGAGACACGCTTGCTTCTGTTATAAAGGATGGCAAGATCAATCTTGATTTCCTCGAACTGACAGAAGAGAAGATCAGGAAGATAAAGGGAATCACAATAATTGGCTGTGGCTCTGCATGGCACGTTGGCATGGTCTCACAGTATGTGCTGGAAAATCTGGCAAAGCTTCCTGTCAGGGTTGAACTTGCATCTGAATTCAGATATAGGAAACCACTTTTCTACGAGGGCGAGCTTGTAATAGTTATCTCACAGTCAGGTGAAACAGCAGATAGTCTTGCAGCTTTGAGGCTTGCAAATGAGAACAATGCAATGACGCTGGCAATTGTAAATGTGGTTGGTTCTTCTATCGCACGTGAGGCCGATAAGGTATTCTATACCCTCGCAGGCCCTGAAATTTCGGTTGCGACCACAAAGGCATACTCAGCACAGCTCGCCTGCTGTTATACACTTGCAACTGAGTTTGCTCGAGTTAGAGGAACAATAGATGATGAATACTACAGCAAGCTCATAAGCGAGCTTGAAAGCCTCCCTGACAAGATTGCAAAGATCATAGATGACAAGGAGAGAATTCAGTGGTTCGCCTCAAAGCAGGCAAATGCCAAGGATGTATTCTATATTGGAAGAGGAATAGATTATGCAATTGGTCTCGAGGGTTCATTGAAGCTCAAGGAGATTTCCTACATCCACTCTGAAGCATATGCTGCGGGAGAGCTCAAGCATGGAACCATCTCTCTTGTCGAGAAAGGAACTCTCGTAATTGGCATACTCACCCAGAAAGAGCTTTATGAGAAGACAATAAGCAATATGGTAGAGGTCAAGAGCCGAGGCGCATACCTTGCCTCTGTTACGACCTATGGACATTACGATATTGAAGATACTGTAGACTTCAATATCTACATTCCAAAGGTAGATGAACACTTCTCCGCAAGCCTTGCAATCGTTCCTCTCCAGCTCTTGGGATACTACATCTCAGTAAGCAAAGGTCTCGATGTAGATAAGCCAAGGAACCTTGCAAAGAGCGTTACTGTAGAGTGATCATTTGACCTTTACGGTAGTTACACAGATGCCACCATGGTCGAAGTCGATGACTCCGGCCTTGCCGGCTCTGCTATAGAAGCCAACCACTTTACCAGCTGCTGTGTATGAACCAAGCATCAGAGGAAGACTCTCGATGCTTTCAGCTTCTGGTCCCAAAAGTTCAAAGTTATAGCGTGGGCAGAAGCGCTGAAGAATATTTCCTCTGTCCATCGACTCCTTCAGAAGCGAAGCCCACTCCTCTTTTTCTGTGTCCATACCTGAGTAAACGCCATGGGAACCAAAGTCATCCTCTGGTTTTATGAGCCATTCATCCTTGTTCTCAATAGCATCATGCAAAGCACTTTCAGGAACAATGCCACTCTTCAATCTATATGTCTGAGGAATATGAGCCTTCACATAAGCCTTCTCCTCTTCACTCAATAGCACTTCTGTCTGACTATCGTGCAAAGCTACACTTATCATCTTGGAGTGGACGATGGAGGTCCTGAAGTGTCCCATCAGCACAACAGCGTTGTGTCTAACAGCCTCGATAAGACCTGTGCAATCCTCAAGACGAGATAGTATTACACTAGTAACAGCCCTTCTGTAGATTCCATTTATCACTCTGCCATCGGTTCTGTCGATCAACATCTCTCCATCGAAGTAGAGATCTCTCATATCAGTAAAACGGCAATCAACACCCCGCTCCTTGAAGGCCTCGATGAAACGGTTGAAATCGCTCATTACACCCTCTTCTCTCCAGTCAACAATTGCAAAAAGGGGCTTCTCCACTTTGATAGAGGAGGAGTTGTAGATATTTATAAGAGATGAGGCGATAGAAGAGACAACATCAAAACCATGAAGGCCTTCTCTCTTTATGAACTCCTGATCTGGGAAGGTTTCAAG
>JAILRW010000161.1 GCA_024698005.1 Sphaerochaetaceae bacterium
TTACCACAAAGACGATGAAAAAGCTTACCACACACATAAGCATCGTCACTTGCAAGGTGCGCATGATAGTTCATTCCAAGCACCTGATCAACAAGATAAGTCAATTTATAGCAGTCATAACCTGGAAGAAGTCTCCTTGCAAGATTCAAAGTACAGTAGTACTCGTATGGAGGTGGATTAATTCCACATCTTGTCAGGCTTGCTTTCAGTACACCCATATCAAATCTAGCATTATGGGCAACTAATGGGCGAGAACCAATAAATGAATAAATATCGTCCCAGATTTCATCAAGCTTGGGAGCTCTCAGAACATCCCTTGAATCGAGATGATGCACATTGGTGCACACTGGATCGAAATAAGGAATTACTGGGCAGATAAGGGAGTAGAAGGAGTCACGTCTGACTCCTTCTTCATCGAATAGAGAGAGGCCAATAGCACAGGCACTATCGGGATACCTGTTGGCCGTTTCGAAGTCGATTGCAACATACTCCATCGCTTACTGCTTCTTCTTCTCTTCGTTTTTTATGTATCTATTCAGCTCATCCATGTAACCGGCACTTATGATACCAGAAGGGAGAGCAATGAGGGCAATTCCCAATACAGAAGAAATCATAGCAACAAGTCGTCCTACATTTGTGTGTGGTACGAAATCACCATAACCTACACTGGTGAGTGAAATAGTTGCCCAATATATGGCTTCAAAGTAGTTTGCAAAGAGATCGTCTTCAAGAAGATAGAGGATTAAAGCAACTACAAATATGTAGATAACAGCCAAGGAAAGGACTACCATCAATGGTTGCTTCTGCTTCTTGAAAACCTTGATCAACAGGAAGAACTGAGTGAAATAACGGGTAATTCTCAAGACCTTCAGAAGTCTCAAAGAGACAAAGAGCTTCATCAAGAAAGCACTGTCTGGCAAGGAAGCAAAGTCTGGCAAGAAAGAAGTGTCAGGCAAGAAAGAAAGTTTCGAGAACAAGGATGGACCATACACGGCAATATATGGAGGTATAATCGCAAGAAGGCTAATTATTGAACCCAAGGTAAATGGGTACAATATGAATGAGAAAAACTTCTTTCTGATCGAGAAGTCGCAGCATAGCCAATGCAGAAGGTAATCAAGCATCAGAACTGCGAATGTGATAATATCGATCTTCCTGAAAAGGTCCTTATCCCCTTTTGTCAATAAAGGAATGAAGGAAACAAAAACGGTAACTACGAGAATAAAATCGTAAATTCGGCTGATAATGTCATTGCGGCCATCAGCAATACTGATAATTTCAAATATTCTTTTTCTAATTTTCATCTACTATACATCTCATCTAGAATCCAAGGTAGGAATTCTCTTATCTGTCTCTTCCAATAGGGCCAATCATGGTTGCACTCTCCACCCCAGTAGATGAAATGTGCCCCTATACCTTTCTCACAACAAACAGTATCAAAAATCCTTGTTGACTCAGTGCAGACACTATCCCAGCAGCCTTCTGTAACACCAATTACGATTGTGCTGTTTCTGAACATCTCAATATATGGGTGGTCCTGACTCATATTCCTCAATGAAAGAATTGGGGAATTATCATAAGTCCTTTCATCACACCAGCCATTGAAAAAGAAGCTCATATCATAGACACCTGAAAGAGCAAGCACACCTCCAAACAGATCCGGTCTTCTGAAGAACATACTAGCTGCATGAAATGCACCTAGGGAAAAACCAGTTATGAGGATTTTTCTTCCAGTTGGGTTGATAGAATGAATTAAAGGAACTACCTCTTCTGTAATGTATCTATAGTACTGCTCCTGCATCCAGGATCTATGACCGTAGTCCCCACCCTCATCAGATAGTGATTCCCCATCTATGGAATCAACTGTGAAAAGTTGGATCCTTCCACCATCGATAAAATCCTGCAAGAGAGAAGGCATCTCAAAGTCTTCCCAGTTAGAGCAATAACCATCCTGACAGGGGAATGCCAGCACTGGAATTCCATCATGTCCATAAACAAGCAAATGCAATTCTCTCTGGAGTATATCGCTATATTGTGACTGATATATTCTGTTCATGGAGAGAATAATACTTGGATGTACAAAAAATTGCTACATCCGTAAAGCAGCTTATTGCTCATCCACCCTGAGCATTCTATATCCAATGCCAACATGGGTCTGTATGTATTGATTTCTATCCCCTGAACTCTCAAGTTTCTTTCTCAGTGTGACCATGAAGACTCTCAAGGAAGCCACATCACTTTCACTTACCCTGCCCCACACATTCTGAGTTATGAAGGTATGTGTAAGAACCTTTCCAGTGTTCTTGGCAAGCAAGCAAAGCAATTTGTATTCAATTGGAGTGAGCTTGAGCTCTTCATCTCCTATATAGGCACACATAGCAGAGTAATCTATCTTCAATTTTCCATTTATATAGAGTGCACTGTCATTCGAAGCAGTCATTATTGAAAGACGACGGACTGTAACTCTGAGTCTTGCAAGTAGCTCCTCTACAGAGAAAGGCTTCGTAAGATAGTCATCAGCACCAAGGTCCAGAGCTTCTATCTTGTCACTATCCTCACTCCTGGCACTGATAACGATAATTGGCATGTTGGACCAGGAGCGGATGCGTTTTATGACCTCAAGGCCATCGATATCAGGAAGGCCTAGATCAAGGAAGACAACGTCTGGATTGTGCGAGGAGGCAAGCATAATTGCTTCTGTACCACTTTTTGCCGTGAGGAATCTGTACTCGTGTGTCTTCAAAGTAGTAGTCATGAGATTCATTACAGGAACATCATCCTCTACTACTAGAACAAGTGTATTATTCATCTAACTTGACCTCCTCAGTTGGCAGAGACAGAGTAAAGATACAGCCACTTGGCTTGTTATCCTCAAGTGTAAGAGTGCCTCCATGAGCATCTGCGATGGATTTGCAGAGAGCCAGACCGAGACCAAGACCTCTCCTACCATCTACTACCTTGTTTTCAGCAGTATAGAACATATCGAAGACACGAGATTTTACCTTGTCTGGTATTCCTGGCCCGTTATCACAGACTCGCAAGTTTACACAACCTACACCTTTCTCTGTTTCAATAATTATATCAGAACCTGACTGAGTATTCTTGATTGCATTGTTCACCAAGTTGATTATCACCTGCATTATCAACCTTGAATCCATATTGACCAGCAATATTTCATCACTGTCATTTACCCTGACATTGTGATCGACAATATTCTTATCCACGTGCTTCAGCGCCTCCTCGATGACATCATCAAGGACATCAAGTGAGCGATGGATCTCCATCTGCCCATTTTCAATTCGAGAGATAGATAGCAGGTTTTCGACCAGTTCTATGAGCCAGTTGGAGTCCTCATGGATATCAGTGAATATCTGTCTTCTTGTCTCATCATCCAGGTATTGATAATGTGAAAGCAGATTGCTCGCATTACCAGATATTGAAGTCAGAGGGGTCCTGATATCATGGGAAATAGATCTTAGAAGGTTTGCTCTGAGCTGTTCATTTCTAGCAAGCAATGCGGCCTGCTCCTTTTCCTCTGCATTTCTCAAATTCTCAAGGGCCAGTGCACACTCACCAAGAATTGAGATGAATACACTATTTTCGAAGGTCTCAAGAGGCACACCGCCAAGATGAATAGATATAACTCCATAACAGTGGCTATTGAGCATTATTGGATGGTACTGATTCTTTGAAGTACCATAGCTTACCATATTAAGACCAGCAGCCCTCTGATTCAGAAATACCCAAGTTGCTATCTTCTCTTCATCACTATCACTCTTATCAATCTCACTGATGGAGTGTGTTGACTCGAAGCGTATACCTTTTTCAAGCTGCTTTTCATCATGACGTGTGAATATAACAATATCCTTATCAAGCAGCGTAGTTATCTGATTAGCAGTGATTCTTATTATTTCACTCGTACTCTCTGCCTTCTGGAACAACTGGTTGGAATCAAAGAGGACCTTGGCACGGAAGGCTTCTCTTGCTGACTGCCTTGCCCCATTCTTCATCCGGTTTGCCAGAGTACCGGCAATCAGAGAAGTAATAAGCATTATCAAGAAAGTTACTGCATATTCAGTTTCGTAAGTATGAAAGCTGAAGCGCGGTTCGATAAAGAACCAGTTGAACAGAAGTACACTTGCAAGTGAACCAAGGGCACTGTAGAGTGGACTGATTGTCATAACTGATATGACAATTACACCAAGAATGAATACTGTGATTATATTCTCTTTTGAAAACCCTAGGAGTGTGAAGGATAGACCAGTCAAGGTTGCCAGAGAAAGGATAAGCAGAGTAATCAAGCTCTCCTTCAAGGTTGGTCCAATCTGCTCCTGTATGAACCGACCCTTATTCTGTCTTCTGAAGTCTGCAACAGAATCTGGGATGATATAGACATCCAGATCAGGAGCAAGAAGAATAAGCCTTTCGGTTAAAGGTGCACGGCTCCAGAAGTGTTTTTTCCTCGAGCCACTTCGACCCACTACAATCTTTGTTGTATTGGACACGTGTGCATATTCAGCGACCTGCTGAGGAATATCATCACCGATAACGGTAGTAACAGAAGCTCCACAGAGCACTGCAAAGTGCATATTTCTTTCAAGGCGTGCCCTATCTTCACTTGAAAGATTATCATCGTTGCTAGACCTTACATGTATTGCAGTCAAGGAAGCGTGAAAGGCCTTTGCCAGATTCATGGCTTCCTTGATTACCTTTACATTCGAAGGTGAAGAAGAGAGACAGACAAGTATGTGTTCCCCTTTTCTCTTCTCCTTATTCATCATTGCACTCTCATTATCCATATCCAATTCTTATAATACACCCTATTTACAAGGCTCACAGATGGAAGCATTTTTTTATCGCTTTCTGATCTCCAAGAACAAGAACGCTCTTGTCCTTGGTCAGTACTGTTTCAGGAGTGATGGCCAGATTTATCTTTCCACCTTCCTTGATTCCCATGATAGTAATTCCGTACTTCTTTCTTATATCGATCTGGATGATACTCTTACCAGCCCAATCCTTGGGAACAGGAAATTCAAATATAGCATAATTATCGTCCAACTTGATGTAATCAAGGATGTTTTCACTTGCATACCTTGTTGCAGCCCACTGGGCGACTTGTCGTTCTGGATTAATTACATCATCTGCCCCATTTCTTATCAGCAATTTGGCCTGAACCTCTCTATCAGCTCTTGCGATAACTAGTCTGCCTCCGAGCTGTTTAAGTAGGTATGTAGTTTCAAGAGAGCTCTGAAAATCCTGACCGATGGTAACTATGCAGATATCATAGTTTTCTACCCCAAGGCTCCTCAAGAACTCTTCATTTGTGCTATCTCCTATCTTTGCATCAGTTGCATAGCTCATTATTGCATTGATCCTATCCTCTTGCTTGTCTATAGCCATGATCTGATGCCCCTGGCGCTGGAAAGCCTCTGCGAGCAGTGAGCCAAAATGATTTACACCAATTAGCAGTATTGATTTCATATATCCTCCTTCAACCTATATTTATCGCTTCGAATGGATATCTACTGCTTTCCATCTCCTTCACTCCTGAAGCTGCATACATAAGTGTCAGGGCTCCGACCCTTCCGAAAAACATCAAGAAAATGAGGATAAGGTGGGAAGCAAGGCCAAGAGATGGTGTTATACCAAGTGAAAGCCCTACAGTTCCTATCGAAGATATCGTCTCGAAAAGACATTCCTTCAGAGGAAGACTTTCTATGAGACTTATAAAAAATGCAGATAACAAGACTAATAAAAGGTACAAGAGCAAGATAGCAGAAGCATCTTTTATACTACTATCCTCAAGGCGCCTTTTAAATAGCTTAGGTTGTACTGAGCGATTTGTTACAGCAATGAGGTTGGCAAACAGGACAGCTATAGTTGTTGTCTTTACACCACCTGCTGTGGAGCCTGGAGAGCCACCTACCAGCATCAGGATCATTATAACCGTCTGGCTCTTAGTACTCATCAGAGAAATGTTAGCTGTGTTGAATCCCGCTGTTCTTGGAGTCACGCTCTGGAAGAATGAAAGGCTTAGCCTCTCCTTGAGAGGCAGCGTTTCAAACTCAAAGAAGAACATATAAAGAGTTGGTGCAACAAGAAGAATAAAGGTAGTAACAATTATCACCTTGCTCTGCATCTTGTACCTCTTGAAATGGATTCCATTTGCCAAGACATCTTCAAGAGTCAGAAATCCAATACCTCCAATGATTATCAAAAGGGAGATAGGAAGAATGATCTTGATATCTGAAGCAAAGGAAACTAGAGAGGAAAAGTATCCAGTTTTCTCACCCATTATATCGAATCCAGCATTGCAAAAAGCGGATACAGAGTGGAATATTGCCATCCAGATGCCCTCTCCTCTATATGCACCATAGAATCCAGGAAGCAGGCAGACGGCTCCAATTGTTTCAATTGTCAACGTCACGAAGACAACAAATCTAATCAGTTCCTCAACGCCACCAAGTTGGTAGGCGGAAACACTTTCTTGCAGCATTCTTCTTTGAAGCAGTGTCATCCTTCTTTTTGAGAAGGTAGAGAAAAAGGCTGCTGCAGAAACAACACCAATTCCTCCAACCTGTATGAGCAGAAGAATGAGAGCCTGTCCAGAGAAAGACCAATAGGACGAGGTATCTACAACTACAAGTCCTGTAACACAGATGGCAGAAACAGAAGTGAATAACGCTGTCTCGAAATCTGTCCATACTCCATCTTTACTGGAAATAGGGAGCATAAGCAAAAAGGCACCTGCAAGAATAGCTAGAGAAAAGTAGATAATGATCAACTGGAAAGAGGACAATCTCCTTCCTCCGTTGATCTTTTCTGCAAGTTTAACCAGAAACTTCATGCTTAAATCATAAGATTTCTGGTTTTAAGGTTGTGTTAAGATGTGTTATGAGCAAATTAAGATTGTATAAAAATCTTAGCTGGAATGTTTGTTCTTAAATAAATCAGGGCTATCTGAGATAGAAGCAGTATTTAACCTATTGAAAAAACAGGTAGTCATGACTATCCATATCTCGTGCCACACAAGAGTACATCTTTGCTGATTTTGTAGCATATTTTATCTCAAACTTTATCAAATAATGATGTTTGCAGTGTCTAACTTGAAATCTGCCCATACCATTTAACTAACTATATTCCATACATGGAGAAAAGCTGGATGAAATATGTCTGTTTAATATGTGGATACATATACGATGAGGAAAAGGAAGGAGTCCCTTTTGATTCCCTTCCATCTGACTGGAAGTGTCCTCTATGTGGTGCAGCTAAATCAGATTTCGAGCTGATGGAAGAAAAAAAAGAGGTTGATGAACTACCAAAGGAGGAAGCTGCACACGTAGAAAAGCTTGAAGCTTTGACACCTGGCCAAATGGCAGCGCTCTGCTCTAATCTCCAACGTGGCTGTGAAAAGCAGTACAAGACCAAAGAGGCCAAACTCTTTGGGGAGCTTGCCACTTACTTTTCCAAGATTACTCCACCTGTAAAAGATCCATCTGTAGATGACGTCGCTAAAAGACTCCTTGAGGAAGCTAAAGCATACAAGAGTCTTAGGAGCACTGCTGACAGCAACTCAGATAGAGGAGCTGCCAGAGTATGTGTATGGGGAGAAAAGGTCACAAGGATGCTCTCTTCTCTTGTAAATAGATACCTCACAGAAGGAGAAAAACTTCTTGAAGGAACCAATATCTGGGTATGCACAGTCTGTGGCTTTGTATACATAGGACAGACTCCTCCTGAGCTGTGTCCTGTCTGCAAGGTCCCTGATTGGAAGTTCGAGAAGATAGAGGATAGGAGCAAGTGATGAAGAAAGCAGTTAGAAACTTAAGACTTTGTACAAAGGATTGCCTCTGTCTATATGTATGCCCTACTGGTGCGACAGACACAGAGGACAGCATCATCGATCTTGAGAAATGTATAGGTTGTGGAGCCTGTGCTGATGCCTGTCCTAGTGCTGCTATAAGCATGGTTCCAGAGGAGTATCCACCACAGCAGGAGAAGAAGACTGAGGTAAGAGCTAGCCTTTATAAGATGGTTCAGAGCAAGGCAGACACAGAGAAAGCAGCTGAGCAATTAGCAGAAGAAGATGATAAGCCAACACTCAGGAAATTGATGAAGGCTGTAGAGAAATCAGAGCGACTCATTGAAGAAGATCTAATGAGAGAAGCAGGCTTTATGCTTGCTCAGAGTGGAAATGCACATGAAGTTCTTGAAGAACTCATTGCAAATCCACCTACCCCGGATTTCCCAAAACAGGTAGCAGAAGAGCTGCTTGAAGCAATTCCAGTAAACGATAAGAAAACAACGATAGAAGGAGAAAAGAAAATGGCAAAATGGGTATGTAGTGTATGTGGTTATGTTCATGAGGGTGATAACCCACCTGAAAAGTGTCCAATCTGCAAGCAGCCTAAAGAGGTATTCAAGAAGGTTGAAGAAGAGAAGAAGAGTCCTTATGCAGGAACAAAGACAGAGAAGAATCTATGGGAAGCTTTTGCAGGCGAATCCATGGCAAGAAACAAGTATACCTACTT
>JAILRW010000108.1 GCA_024698005.1 Sphaerochaetaceae bacterium
GTAACAGCGTCTGCTACTGTTATGATAGAAGCAGATACTGCTTCATTTACAATTAGTTCAGAGTCCTTGGGAAAGAGCTCAGAAGAAGCTAGGCGTGAAAGCACAAGGCTTATAAATACTGCAATTGATATCTTGGTCAGCGAGTTCGGTGTCGATAAGAAGGAGCTTGTTACCAACCATATGACAAGTTCTCCTTACTATGAATGGGTGGATGGAAAGAGAGAGTTGGTTGGGCAGATGGCAAGAGGAAGTGTCCAGGTGACTATTTCAGATCTTGATAGTGTTGGACACATGTATGACCGTCTTTCTTCCGTTGATGGCCTTTCTGTATCGTCAGTATATTTTTCAAAGAAGGATACATCTGCTGATGTTAGCGAAGCTAGGCGCCTTGCTGTTATTGAAGCAAGAAAGAAGGCGGAAGATTATGCTTCAGGGCTCGGCCTTGAGGTTGTCAAAGTCATCTCAATTACAGATGGCGCTGTCCTGAATAATGTCAGATATAATGGAGTGTTGCTGGAAGAAAAAGCGATGATGGCAACAGGCGCAGTATCTGACTCCTCAGAGTATTACAGAGGGGATTTGTCGGTATCAGATACAGTATCGGTTGTGTTTGGTTTGAGATGAATCAAGGAAGATATCCAAGAATTTCAGAGATCTGTGAGGTGGTCTTCATGATCTTCTGGGCTATGTTCTCGATTTCATTTCTGTCGATTCTGAAGACAGGGTATGAGACAGAAAGACCTGCAATGACTTTTCCTGAATAGTCTCTGATTCCAGAGGCGATGCAGATGGTATTCTTCTCATGCTCTTCGTCATCGATAGCATAGCCAAGCTCTCTAATTCTCTCTAAATCTGCGATAAGAGCTTCTTTTGTTAATAGTGTCTTTTCGGTAAATGGTATTAGAGAAACAGTGTTGAAATATCTCTTAAGTTCTTGTTTGTTTTTATCTGCAAGTAGTATCTTGCCAATTGCTGTGCAGTAGAGTGGGATAGTCTTTCCAACTCTGGAGTACATCCTCAAAGTATATGAGGATTCTTTTTTTATTACATAAACGGCCTTGTTGTCCTCTTCGATTCCAATATGTACTGTTTCTCCAAGACTCTCACAGAGTGCACTTGCAAAAGGGTTAGCCTTGGCAATAAGGTCTACATGTTTCAAGGCCTTGGAACCGATAGAGAAGAGGCGCAGTGTCAGGGAGTAGCAGTCCGCATCATCCCTTGACACATAGCCTAATGAAATGAAGGAGGAAAGGAAACGCAGAAGAGTTGCCTTCGGAAGGTTTGTCTCCTTTGAAAGCTTTTCAAGATTTGTTGAACCTGAACGTGCAAGCACTTCTAGAATGGTCATAGTTCTTAGCACTCCATTCATCAAATTCTTTTCGTCTGCTGTTTCCTTCTTATTCAATTAATTAACCCTCAAAATATTTCTGTGCATTGTTGAAACAGATGTCTTCAACGATTCTACCAAGAACCTCCATATCAGCTGGGAGCTGTCCATCTTCAACCCAGTTACCAATGATATTACAGAGAATTCTTCTGAAATATTCATGTCTGGAGTAGGAGAGGAAGGATCTTGAGTCTGTGAGCATACCAACGAAGCGTGAAAGAACACCGAGACTTGCGAGGACTCTGATCTGTTCAGTCATGCCATCATAGTGATCACAGAACCACCATGCAGAACCAAGCTGCATCTTACCTGGGATGCCACCCTGATAACAACCCATGAGAGTTGTGAGAGGGTAGTAATCTTTAGGATTGAGAGAGTAGAAGATTGTCTTTGGAACTTCGTCTGTCTCAGAGAGTGCGCCGAAGAAGATAGAAGTACCTTCTACGAGTTCCTTGTCATGAGATGCATCGTAACCAGTATCTGGACCGAGCTTTCTGAACATGACGTGGTTGTTGTCTCTGATAGAAGCGAAGTGGAGCTGCATAGCAATACCAAGCTTGTTGTATGCCTTAGCGAGAACTGTAAGGATATAGGTCATGTATCCATCGATCTCAGTCTCGGTGAGAGCATCGCCATTCATCTTCTTCTGGAAGATTGCATTGACTTCGTTGATTGGGAGGAAGGTGTGTGGGCAAGTGACAAGAGCGTGGTCAGAAGCACAGCAACCGAGGGACTTGAAGAAATCAAGTCTTTCGAGAAGAGCCTTTGCAACATCCTCTGCAGTATTGAGTGGGTATCCAACTACCTTTGAAAGCTTTGCAATGTATTCTGCGAAATCTGGCTTTTCAATGTGGAGAGCCTTGTCTGGGCGATAGGATGGGATGACCTTAGCTGGGCACTTTCCTGCTTCACGGATAAGAATGTGCTGATCGAGTGGATCTGCTGGATCATCAGTTGTACCTACAGCGTAGACATTGAACTTCTTGAAGATACCATAGACGTTGAGGTCTGGATCAGTAGCAAACTTTTCGTTAGCTTCGTCATAGATCTTCTTTGCATTCTTTACATTGAATACATCGTTGATACCGAAGTATCTCTGGAGCTCGAGGTGTGTCCAGTGATAGAGAGGGTTTCCGATGAGGTTTTCCATGGTGCCTGCCCAAGCAACGAACTTGTCATATGGGTCAGCATTTCCAGTAATGAGCTCTTCTGGAACACCGTTAGATCTCATCTGTCTCCACTTGTAGTGGTCACCACCAAGCCAAGCATCGGTGATAGTTGTGAATCTCTTGTTCTCAGCAATCTGAGAAGGGATGAGATGACAGTGATAGTCGAAAAGAGGCATGTTCTTTGCATGCTCGTGGAAAAGAACCTCAGCAGTCTTTGTCTGCAAGAGGAAGTTTTCATCCATAAACTTCTTCATAGAATAACTCCATCCTTGAATATTGAGATTTCAGAATAACCATTTATCTCGTTTCTTGTTTTCTCCTCGCCAGAAGCGATTTTTACCACGAACTGGATAAAATCGTTGGTGAGCTCATTTACATCTTCAGTTAGTGCTCTACCTGCATTGAAGTCGATCCAATTGGCCTTTCTCTTTGCAAGATCGGAGTTTGTTGCAACCTTTACGGTTGGAACTGGAGCTCCGAGTGGAGTACCACGTCCTGTAGTGAACAAAATCATATGAACACCAGCTGCAGTCTGTGCAGTGGTAGATACAATATCGTTGCCTGGACCAGAGAGAAGGTTGAGACCCTTGCTCTGGAGGCGGTCAGCATATTTTACGATTGCAGTTACAGGAGCTCTGCCACCCTTCTGTACACAACCGAGGGACTTGTCTTCAAGTGTTGAGATACCACCAGCCTTGTTGCCTGGGGATGGGTTCTCATATACAACCTGATTGTGGCTGGTGAAGTAGTTCTTGAAGTTGTTGATAAGTTCAACTGTATCTTCGAAAACCTTTCTGGAGACACATCTGTTCATGAGAATCTGCTCAGCTCCAAACATTTCAGGAACTTCAGTGAGAACACCAGTTCCACCCATTGCACAGAGTTCGTCACAGAATCTACCTACGAGAGGGTTGCCTGTGATACCGGAGAATCCGTCAGAACCACCACACTTGAAACCGACCTTGAGGCGGGACATTGGTACTGGTACTCTCTTGTCCTTCTTCATCTCTTCAGCAAGCTCGGTCAAAAGCTTCTTGCCAGTCTCAAGCTCATCGATCTCATCCTGAGCAATCATGAACTTAACTCTTGTTTCATCAACAGGGCCAACGAGTTCCTTGAAGCTTGTCATTGTATTGTTCTCACAGCCAAGACCAACAACGAGGACTGCACCTGCATTTGGATGGTGAACAAGGTCTGCAAGAATCTTTCTATATGTCTCATGGTCTGCACCCATCTGGGAACAACCGAACTGGTGAGTCCAGACGTGACATCCATCAGCAATTTCAAGGTTGTTGTTTGCCCATGCTTCAAGGTTGAGGCTGAGGCGATTTACACAACCAACTGTTGGAACAATCCAGAGAGCATTTCTAATACCGATGTCGCCATTCTTTCTCTCATAAGCCTTGATGGTTGGAACATTGTCCTTCCACTTGAGCTGTTTTTCCTTGAACTGTTCCATGTACTCCTGTGCAATCTTCTCATCATAGGTGTAGGAAGCAGTCTCGGAAAGGAGAGTGTGGATATTGAATGCATGTACATGGCTACCTGCAGGAATTGCTTCTTTTGCAGCACCAATTGGATAACCATACTTGATGACCTTGTCTTCCTTTGCGAAATCTACCAGAGCCATCTTGTGGCCTGCTGGAACGTCCGTTCTGAGAGTGTAGGTCTTGCCGTTTACGGTGACTACATCTCCCTTGTGGAGAGCGTTGATAGCTACTGCTACGTTGTCAAGCTCGTTGATCTTGAGAATGTTTTCCATAAGTCTCTTCTTTTTTTGTTGTTGCTTTATCTAAGATAAAGTTGGGATTTTGTGAAATTTTTATTTTGTTTTTGGACAAAATGAAACACGATTTCATTTTAACCCCCGTATATTTCATATGTCAAGAAAACTACAGAGTATGGGCTTGTTTTTGTTCTTTCAGAAAAATGTGTAAAACTCTTGGTTATGACAGTATAATTATCGATAGGTCAACTTTTTCTAGAGAAGGGATATAAATGAAGAACGACAGAGGTCTGCCCCTTTCCATTAGAGTAGCTAAGAGTGTAGAAAATCGCTATCGTCCTGGTATGATGCAATGGCATTATGAACACGGACTTGTCCTTTTTGCTTCGATCTCATGTGCTGATTATTACGAGGATAGAAGCATATACCCTTGGGTCTATTCGATGTATGACCCAATTATCAAAAAGGATGGAACAATTATCTCCTACAGAGAAGGCGAATATAATTTGGACCAGATCAATGCAGGAAAGCTTTTATTCACCCTTTTTGACAGAAGTGGTGAAGATAGATTTTTACTTGCTCAGGATAAATTAAAGAGCCAGCTAATTCATCATCCAAGAACGAAGAGTGGTGTTTTCTGGCACAAGGCAATCTACCCTTGGCAGATCTGGCTAGATGGCCTTTATATGTCTGCTCCTTTCAGCGCTGAATATGCAAAGCGACACAATGATATTGAAGCTCTGGATGATGTAGCTTTCCAGCTTATTGAAACCTATAGAACCTTGAAGGACGAGAAAACAGGTCTTCTCTATCACGCATATGATGAATCAAGAGGGCAGAGATGGTCTGATATCAATACAGGGCTATCTCCTCATTTCTGGTCAAGGTCTATAGGCTGGTATGCAATGGCTGTACTTGATGCATTGGACTTCTTCCCTGATGATCACATACAAAAAAAGGAACTTGAGAATATCATTAAAAATCTAGCAAATGCGCTTATCCCATTCCAGGATGTGAGTGGTATGTGGTATCAAGTTCCAGACTATCAAGATGCAGAGGGTAACTACCTTGAAACAAGTGGAAGTGCAATGTTTGCTTATCTGTTTTTCAAGGGAGTAAGAAAAGGTATCCTCGATGAGAGCGCTATAGAATACGGTAAAAAAGCACTGGACGGAATAAAGAAGCTTTATCTCAAGGAGGATGAAGACGGGAATCTCCATCTGGATGGAATCTGTTCTGTTGCAGGTCTTGGAGGTAATCCATATCGTGATGGATCTCTCTCGTACTACTTCAGCGAGGAGCAGAAAAGAGATGATTTCAAGGGGGTCGGAGCTTTCATTCTGGCTGTCCTTGAGGAAGAAAGAGCTAGCCAATCTGGCCAGGAGAGAGAATAATAGGAATGAATCTTTGAAGATCAGGATTCAGGCTATAGCAAGGAGCATATATGGATTTGATTGAATGTCTAAAAGAAAGTGCAGCGTATATCCTTACAAGATGTGGTACAGAAAATATTGATGTCGCTATCGTGCTTGGTTCAGGCCTTGGCGATTTGGCCGAGCAACTTGATAGACCAGTTTACATACCTTATGGCGATATCCCTCACTTCCCATTTTCTACAGTTCAGGGTCACAAGGGAAGATTGGCAATTGGATATCTTGAAGGCAAGAGAGTTCTGTGCATGCAGGGTCGCTTCCACTTCTATGAAGGTTGGTCTTTGCAGGAGTGTGTATATCCTATCCAGACATTCAAGGAGATGGGTATCGAGAATCTTTTCCTTACCAATGCTGGCGGTTGTACAAACAAGGATTGGAAGGGTGGTGATCTAATGGTAATCTCCGACCACATAAAGCTCATGGGAGATAGCCCTTTGAGAGGTCCAAATCCAGACGCACTGGGAGAGAGATTCTTCGATATGGGATCAGCTTGGAACAAGACTCTTCAGGAACATGCCATTTCCTGTGGTAAGGAGCTTGGTGTCGAGCTAAGAAGAGGTGTGTACATGTTCTTTGGTGGTCCTCAATTCGAAACACCTGCAGAGATTAGAGTTGCACAGCTGCTTGGGGCTGATGCTGTTGGCATGTCTACAGTTCCTGAAGCCATTGCTGCAAGCCATCTTAAGATGAATACTCTTGGTATCAGTGCGCTTACTAACATGGCAGCCGGAGTCTGCGAGAATTCTCTTAATCACAAAGAAGTACTTGAGGCAGGAAACAAAATGAAGAGTACTTTCCAGCCACTTGTAAGAAGAATTATCAAGACTTGGCCTCTTTAATAATAATTTTAGTCAAAAGAATAGAGAGAAGGTTTTGCCTTCTCTCTATTTTATTGTGTTGTTTAATTTTATTCTGATAAGTAGCTAGCTATTGTAGACGCATATACCTCTATTGTTTCAGCAAGCTGCGCAGATGGTCTGATGAGGTTTTCCTTTCCTTCGAGATGGACGATACCAGCAGCAGGCTGGTCATAGCCCATTGCTACATCAGTGTGGATTCCGAAAGGAATGTGGATCATTGCCTGGATCTGAGACCAATAGACAAGACTGTCGAGTGCATGGGCACCTTCACTCAAAGAGTGAGGACAGCCTGTGAAACAACCAAAGAGGGTTCCCTCTAGAGCTCTTTCCTCACTCATTTCATAGGTCGAGTCGAGGAAAGCCTTCATCTCTGCTGTCATGTTGCCAAATCGTGTTGGACAGCCAAGAATTACCATGTCTGATTTCTTAAGAGTTGAAAGGTGACAGACAGGAAGCTCAAGGATGTCTTCATAATACTGATTAACAGAATCCAAGGTGTTTGCAAGGATATGAAGATCGGTATCTTCAACTCTGTAGAGCCTTGCATCTACTCCCTTTTCCTTAAGACATTCCGTGAGATAGGAACCGATGATAAAGACGTTACCACTAACTGAGTGGATTACAATACTGCATCTTTTCATTTTAAACTCCTCCTGTCTCAAGTATAAGGTCAGGTGAGTGAGTTTTGTGAAAAAGTTATTGGTGAAAGGGAGGAAAAAAGCACGACCTAAGCCGTGCTTTTACTTCGGTTCATAAATCTTATTTATTGCCTTTCTCGTTGAAGTATACCTTCTGGAAGGAGGTATTGAGCGCATTTGTAAGGACGAGAGTGAGAGCAACTGCAAGGTCTGTCTGACCGTTTGTGATTGCCTCGGCAAGATATCTGTACTCTCTCGCTTTCTTCTTCTTTTCAGAGGTGGAATCATTAAGGGAATCCATGATGTTGTGAAGCTGAGGAGAGAGGTTAGTGTAGATAGATTTGAATACCATGTTGTCGTTGCTATTTACGATTACAGAGTTGAAATCGAATTCAATGTTCTTGAAGCTCTTCTCTAAATCTGCATTGTTTCCTGAATTAGCTTCGATCATGGATATAATTCTATCCATCTTATCGACATAGTTGATAAGAGCACGGCCGATAATTGTCCTTTCATTCTTTCTACTGAGCTCTCTGCTGGCAGAAACTTCAAGAGTGATATGTACCTGAATAAGGTCTGTAAGAAGCTTCTTGTCTGGCTCTGCTCCAGAGAACATTGTCATGGAAAGAGACTCTACGAACTGGTCAAGGTTGTTGTTTTTTACAACAGCTCTTCTTCCCTGACTTACTTCAATAAGACCCTTTGCTTCTAGGCTCTTGAAGGCTTCACGCATACTTCTTGAGGACGCATTGAACTGCTCACCAAGTTCCTTCTGACTTGGTAAAAGCTCTCCTTTCTTATACTGATTCGACAGAATTGCCTTCTCTAGAGCATTTGCAATGTATTTGGATTTCGAGATGTCCTTTGAATCGTAAATCACGCTTTGCCTCCTCCTCCTTGTCTGTCTATGTGAGTCTTTATCTTTGAAAAAATTATCATGACTTCTTACATCAATCAACTGAAAAAGAAAAAGTTCGAACATTTTTGTAAGAACTTCGCAAACTTCTTACAAAAAGTTAAACTTTTTTATTCCCTTTTGTCTCTGTATATGTAAAAATAACAGATGGAGTGCATGTGCTAGCGTCACTCTTGCCTGTTCATAAAAGCTTTTGGACGGGACAAAGGAGGTACCGTCGGGTTTTACTTTTTCCCGACGGTTTTTTTCTTTTTGTAGGTGATAAATATGAATGATTTGGCAAAACAGTTTCTCGGCATGGCAATGGAGGCAATATTCTCCAATTCTCTTAGAAATGGAGAGTATGAAATCTTAGGAGCAATGGATGATCCTGCTTCTTTTCCCAACTTCATTCTTTCAAAGGATGGAGTGAAATACTTTGTCTATATAATAATTTCTGCAACAGAAATCTATCCAACTCTTTCAGATGGAGAAAGAAAGGCCTTTCTTGGACATGCGAATAATTTCAATGCCAAGGCATTGCTTGCACCTGTTTGTATATTCAAGGCAGCGGATGGGAATTTCCTTACTAAATTCTCGGGTCTAGAGGAGATCGAATCCCAGTGATACCAGGAGGTTCCTCTGGAAGAAGAATCTATCCAGAGCAAGCACTCCAGAACCCTGCAAGCTTCCCTTTTCTCTATAATCGGAAAACCTTATAGGGACATTGCTGAAGCTTGGTCCTCCCTCTTTTTCTATCAAGGATACAAGAAGTTGCTGATAGTATTCAGGAAGATTCGAAATTCCTCCTGTGAGAATGACATTTCTTGCCCCTGTAGCGCTGAGAGCATTTATAATTGCCTTGCCTAGATAAAGGCTCGCCTTTTCAATAAGAGGGCGATATTTTTCTTCTTCCTTCATCATGTCTCTAACTGATAGATCTTCTGGAGTCTGTTTTCTTAAACCATATCCAGAGGAGAGAGTTTCAAGGCAACCTGTTCCACCACAGTGGCAGGTACCTGTTCTAGTTAATGGCATATGCCCAAAATAATTATTTGTAACTATTCTGTCTTTTAGAATCAAAGCAGAAGTAAGATGTTCGCCCCAGTTGATAAGTAAAGTTTCTTCCAAAGATGAATTGAGCTGGAATCTTTCAGCCTCGACCTCTGCTTCAAGGGCTGAGACCAGAGAAACAGGGAATGGGCAACCATCAAAGAGCTTTTCGAAATCTGCATCTTCAAGCAATGGCTGTGTTGTATAGACAACCTTCTGGCCTTCGATTTGTGAATTGGTGGCAATTATCATGCCAAGTACACGCTTTTGTAACATCTTCACCATCTTGGCTGAAACGCGCACAAGCTGGTCTCTCAATTCCTCGGCTGTTTTTATGTTTTCAAGAGGGAACTGTTCACTTCTAAGAGGCCTTGCCAGAAGATCAAAAATGGCAACAGAGCAGCTTCTAGTCTTTATATCGCAACCAAGCACGACTGCTGAATCATTTTTAAGCTTCAGGATTGTGCCAGGTCTTCCTCCCTTTTTCTCAAGTTTTCCTATCTCCTCAACAAAACCTTCCTCTATTAGAGCGGATACGATCTCGCCAGTAGAAACTTTGTTAAGTCCAAGGAGCGTGGCGAGGCTTGCTCTAGTGAGGTCATCGTTTTCACGAAGTGCAGTCAGCACTCTAAGTCTGTTGAGCTTTCTTGCGTTTTCGGGTCTAGAAAATTCCATATCCTCTATATAATAACTTTTGCTTGATGGTTAAGAAAGTCAAAAACCAGTTTTATTCTCTTCGTATTGGCAAAAAAATTTGCCATAAGACGAATTCCTTATTACTTTTGTAGGGTGCCCGTAGGGCAAGTAGAAAGATAATAAAAAATCAGAGGTATATAAATGGCCAATAAAAAGTTCAAGACAGAAGTAAATGACCTTCTGCATCTTATCATCCATTCTCTCTATTCAAATAGAGAAATCTTCCTCAGAGAATTGATCTCCAATGCATCTGATGCTATCGACAAGTTGAGATACCTTTCCCTTACTGACGAGAAGCTTAAGGGGCTCTTCACAGAAGGAAAGATCGAGATCAACTTCGATGAAAAGGCAAAGACACTCACCATCAGTGACAATGGTATCGGTATGAATGAGGAAGACCTCAATAACAACCTTGGTACAATTGCATCTTCTGGCACCAAGAAGTTTCTTGAAACTCTTACAGACGAACAGAAGAAGGATAGCAACCTCATCGGTCAATTCGGTGTAGGCTTCTATTCCGCCTTCATGGTTGCCAAGAGGGTAGACGTCATTTCTAGAAAAGCGGGCGAGGAAGAGGGCTTCAAGTGGTCAAGTGACGGCTCTTCAACCTACTCAGTTGAACCAGCAGAGAGAGCAGAGCACGGCACAACTCTCATTCTTACAATGAACGAAGATGGTGAAAACTATGCCAACCGCTGGCAGCTTGAGAATCTCATCAAGAAGTACTCTGACCACGTAGCATATCCAATCTTCCTCGAGTATGACCAGGATTCCTACACAGACGAAAAGGACAAGGATGGCAATCCTATCAAGAAGACAGAGCACAAGAGAGAGCAGATCAACTCCTCTTCAGCTCTCTGGAGAAGAAACAAGAGCGAAATCAAGGAAGAAGAATATAAGGAGTTCTATAAGAACTTCTGCCACGACAGTGAGGATCCTCTCTTCTATCTTCACAACCATGTTGAGGGTGCAACTGAGTACACAACTCTTTTCTATATCCCAGCAAAGGCTCCATTCGACATGAATCATGCCGACTACAAGCCAGGCGTAAAGCTCTATGTAAAGAGAGTCTACATCACTGATGATGAGAAGGAACTTCTTCCAACCTATCTCAGGTTCGTAAGAGGTATCATCGACAGTGAAGACCTTCCTCTCAATGTCTCCAGAGAAATTCTTCAGGAGAACAAGATCATGGCAACCATCAGGAATGGTTCTGTAAAGAAGCTCCTGGGTGAATTCAAGAAGCTTTCCGAGAACAATCCTGAGAAGTATGAGAAGTTCATCAAGGAGTACAACAGACCTCTTAAGGAAGGTCTATACAATGACTGGGCAAATAGAGACACTCTGCTTGAGCTGGTAAGGTACAAGTCAAGCGAAGTCGAAGGCTATACTTCTCTTGCTGCCTACAAGGAAAGAATGAAGGCTGACCAGAAGTCCATCTACTACATTTCTGGTGGAAAGGAATCTGTTCTGAAGGCATCTCCACTTATTTCTGCTTACAGGAAGAATGGGTATGAGGTTCTCGTTATGGACGAGGATATCGATGATATCGTCACAGGCATGATCGGAACTTATAAGGACCTTCCATTGAAGGACATCAAGAAGTCTTCTTCTGCAGACGATCTCAAGGATGAAAGCACAAAGGATGAGAAGGAGTCAAAGCAGGATGTTGAGAAACTTTCCAAGCTCCTTGGCGAAAGGGTAAAGAAGGTCATCGCATCCAAGCGTCTCACAGACTCTCCTGCAATCATCATCATGGATGAAAATGATCCATCAATGCAGATGCAGCAGATTCTAAAGCAGATGGGTGGAGCTGATGAACTTGACGACATCAAGCCAATTCTTGAGGTAAATACCGAGCATCCTGTATTCAAGAAGATCATGGAAGCAGAGGAAGAGGAGGCAAAGGAGCTTTCTTCTCTCGTTCTTGATCAGGCTTACCTTGCAGAGGGCATAATGCCAAAAGATCCTGTAGCTTTTGCACAGAATGTGTCAAAACTGTTGGCAAAATAAATTTTTTATGACAAGAATTTTCCTGAGGGCTTTTTTGTCCTCAGGAATTATTTTTTACCCAAAAGGAATAACAACATGGACGATAAAGCTAAATCCGCAGTTGACTTATTATATGAATGGCTGGATACGCTTCCTGTTACGTATAGGATCTTATATATTCTGGTTGCTACTGCTGTTACAATAATAATCGCAAAGATAGTTGTTAAGATTGCAACACATTTTATAAATAAACTTGTTGAAGAAAAAGAGAGTGTAACATCCCTGATGGGTGGATTCATGATCAATACCATTAGGGTTTTAATCTGGATCATCGCTGCTGTTACTGTACTTGGACTCTGGGGAATTGATTTAGCCCCTATTCTTGCTGGTGTTGGAGTTTCTGGTATTGTTTTTGG
>JAILRW010000142.1 GCA_024698005.1 Sphaerochaetaceae bacterium
GGAACTTATAACCATGTCAACAATGTTGCTGATATGGCATATGAAGCAATTAAGGAGATCGGGGGAAATGCAGAGCTTGCCAAGGTAGGTGGACTATATCACGATATTGGAAAGATAGAACATCCTGAATACTTTGTTGAGAACCAACAGAAGGATAGCCACAATGCCCATGATGATATCAAATCATCTCTTTCTGCTGCTGTCTTGAAGTCTCATGTAAAACTTGGCGTAGAAAAGGGTAAGGAGATTGGTCTTCCTCAGGAGGTTATTGATATCATCTATCAGCACCATGGTAATGATGTTATTCAATACTTCTATAACGAAGCTAAGAAAGAAGTTGACCAGAACAAGAACCCTTATGGTGTAAACGAGGATGATTTCAGATATAATGCAGATCCTCCTCAGTCCAGAGAAGCAGCCGCTGTTATGCTTGCCGACTGTTTCGAGGCGGCTTCAAGAACACTTGATAGACCAACTAGACAGCGATATGAGAACTTTTTCAACTCAATTCTCGTTGGTAAGATTACACGAAGCCAGTTGAATGATTGTGGCCTTACAATGAATGACCTTGATACAATCAAGAGAGTATTCATCCATGAAGCAATTGCTCGTGACCACCACAGAATCAAGTATGACAACGATAAGAGCGATAAGAAGGAGTGATATGTTCGATCTGTTTTATGATAGTGAAGATTTCAAGAAGGATGCACCTGAACAGGTTGTAGAAAAGTTTCTTGCAAAATGTGCTCCTCTTGCTGGTGTTGATGGTTCTTTTTCTCTCACCTTTGTCTCTCCTGAAACAATTAAGGAGCTAAATAGAGATTATAGGAACAAGGATGAGGTTACTGATATCTTGACCTTTGCTCTTGAGGATGATGATGAATTTCCTGATTTTTCATTTCAGGAGGATGCTCCAGAAAAAGAGTATGGAGATGTTTTCATCTGCCTTGAAAGAATGAAAGAGAATGCAAATACATTCGGTGTGAGTGAAAGGGAAGAGCTATTAAGATTATGTCTTCACGGTCTTTTGCATTTGGCAGGTAATGATCATAAAACCAATGATTTTGCTACTGAACCGATGCTTATTCGACAGGAAGAGATACTTAATATACTAAAAGGTTCATTTATATCCTGATTTTCACAATTTTAAATGTGTAAATTATTTGCGTTTTTGTCCTGTTTCTTGTTTTAGAATTGACGAGATATTTGTAACTAAGTATATTTTTCATATAAATAAAATAATTAAACCCAATAAGGAGAATATCATATTATGAAGATTGGTATTAATGGTTTCGGAAGAATTGGTCGTTTCGTTTTCCGCGCAGCTATGTCTAGACCAGAGGTTGAAGTTGTTGGTATCAACGACCTTTGCCCAGTAGACTATCTCGCATACATGCTCAAGTATGACACAATGCACGGTCAGTTCGAAGGAACAGTTGAAGCAGACGTAGAAAAGTCTCTCCTCATCGTAAATGGCAAGTCCATCAGAGTTACTGCTTGCAAGGATCCTAACGAACTCAAGTGGGACGAAGTTGGTGCTGAGTATGTTGTAGAGTCCACAGGTCTCTTCCTCACAAAGGAGAAGGCACAGGCTCACATCAATGCAGGTGCTAAGTATGTTGTTATGTCTGCTCCATCCAAGGACGACACTCCAATGTTCGTATGCGGTGTTAACGAGAAAGACTATGTCAAGGGAACTCAGTTTGTTTCTAACGCTTCCTGTACAACTAACTGTCTCGCTCCAATTGCTAAGGTCCTCAATGATAACTTCGGTATCAAGGACGGCCTCATGACTACAGTTCACTCCACAACAGCTACTCAGAAGACTGTTGACGGACCTTCCATGAAGGACTGGAGAGGTGGTAGAGCTGCAGCTGGCAATATCATCCCATCTTCAACTGGTGCTGCTAAGGCAGTAGGTAAGGTTATCCCAGCTCTCAACGGTAAGCTCACAGGTATGTCCATGAGAGTTCCTACTCTTGATGTTTCTGTTGTTGACCTCACAGTCAACCTTGGTAAGCCAGCTACATATGCTGAAATCTGTGCAGCTATGAAGAAGGCTTCTGAAGGCGAACTTAAGGGTATCCTTGGTTACACTGAAGATGCAGTTGTTTCTTCTGACTTCCTTGGTGATACAAGAACTTCTATCTTCGACGCAAAGGCTGGTATTGCTCTTACCGATACTTTCGTTAAGGTTGTTTCTTGGTATGACAATGAGATCGGTTACTCCAATAAGGTTCTCGACCTCATCGCTCACATGAAGAAGGTCAACGGTTAATCACCGAATCAAGACTTTTGTCTATTCCGGATAAGGTCCGGAACAAACGGGCCTGCCGAATATGGCAGGCTCTTATTTTGAAGGAGTAAATTATGATTTTGAATACAATTAGAGAAGCTGATCTCAAGGGCAAGAAGGTCCTTATCAGAGTTGATTTCAACGTACCTCTCAAGGAAGGTAAGGTCACTGATGCTACCAGAATCAAGGCAGCTCTTCCTACAATCAAGTACATCCTCGAGGGTGGTGCAAGTCTCGTAGTTATGACTCATCTTGGAAGACCAAAGGGAAAGAAGAACCCTGACTTCTCTCTCGCACCTGTTGCAAAGGAGTTCGAGAAGCTTCTCGGATCCCCAGTCAAGCTTGCTAGCGATGTAATCGGTGATGAGGTAAAGGCTGAAGTTGAAGCTCTTAAGAGTGGCGAAGTTCTTCTTCTTGAGAATGTTAGATTCTATGCAGAAGAAGAGAAGAATGATGAAGCATTCGCTAAGGAACTCGCTTCCTATGGTGATATCTATTGTAACGATGCATTTGGTACTGCACACAGAGCACATGCATCTACAGAGGGTGTTTCTCACTTCCTCCCAGCATACGCTGGTTTCCTCATTGAGAAGGAAGTCAAGTTCATGGCTCCACTTCTTGAGAATCCAGAGAAGCCATTTGTTGCTGTCATTGGAGGTTCCAAGGTTTCCACAAAGATTACTGTTCTCGAATCTCTCGCTAAGACCTGTAACACTATTGTAATCGGTGGTGGTATGGCTTACACCTTCCTCAAGGTTCAGGGTCACGAGATTGGCAAGTCTCTCTTTGAAGAGGATTATATTGAAACAGCTAAGGCATTCCTTGCTAAGGCAGCAGAGAAGGGTGTTAAGGTAATTCTTCCTGTCGATCATGTCTGTGCTGCAGAATTCAATGAGAATGCTGCTCCAGTAGTTGTCGATGGTGCAGACGTTCCAGCTGATCTTCTTGGTATGGATATCGGTCCTAAGACAGTTGCAATGATTGTTGATGCAGTCAAGTCCGCTAAGTCTGTCGTATGGAATGGCCCAATGGGTGTATTTGAATTTGCTGCATTTGCTAAGGGAACTGAAGAGGTTGCCAAGGCTCTTGCTGCTTCTGATGCAATTTCTGTTGTTGGTGGTGGTGACTCTGTTGCAGCTATCAACAAGTTCGGTCTTGCAGATAAGATCAGCCATGTATCCACAGGTGGTGGTGCTTCCCTCGAGTTCCTCGAAGGCAAGACTCTTCCTGGTATCAAGGCTCTTGAGAAGTAATTATTTCAGGGGAGACTGAGTTGTCTCCCCATCATTATTTAAAAATTAGGAGAAATAAATGAGAAGACCATATATCGCAGGTAACTGGAAGATGAACATGACTCCAAGCAAAGGCGCTGCATTTGCTGCTGAACTTGCTAAGGCTGTCAAGGAAGCAGGTGTAGATTGCAAGATCATGATCGCTCCTCCATTTGTTACCATCCCTGCTGTTGTTGAAGCAGTAAAGGGATCAAACATCATCGTTGCTGCTCAGAATATGAATGACCACACAAGTGGTGCTTACACTGGTGAGGTCGCTCCTGACATGCTCAAGGATCTTGGTGTTACAACTGTTATTCTTGGTCACAGTGAAAGAAGAAGCTACTATGGTGAAAGCAATGAATTCATCAACAAGAAAGTCAAGCTTGCTCTCGCTGAAAAGATGGAAGTTGTTCTTTGTGTTGGTGAAACTCTTGAGGAAAGAGAAGCTGGAAAACTTGAGAGTGTTCTCTCTTCCCAGATTGTCGATGGACTTAAGGATGTAGCTGCAGAAGAGATGAAAGCAATCACAATTGCATACGAACCAGTATGGGCAATTGGTACAGGAAAGACTGCTACACCAGAGGATGCAGATGCTGCACATGCATTTATTCGCTCTGTTGTAAAGAAAATGTTCAATTCTGATATTGCAGAAAATCTCATTATACAGTATGGTGGTTCTGTTAATGCTTCAAATGCAAAGGCATTAATGGCAAAGGAAAATATCGATGGAGCATTGGTAGGTGGAGCCTCCCTCTCTGTTGAGAAATTCCTCCCTGTCCTTACTTTTAACAAGTAAATATTGGAGATAAAGAATTATAATGGGTATTTTGAGTGTTATCCTGATTGTCCTTTTCGTTGTCGTTGCTCTTCTTCTGATCTTCCTCATCGCAGTTCAGGATGAGAATTCACAGGGCCTTGGTGGTATCTTCGGTGGTTCTTCTGATTCCGCTCTTGGAACAGGAGCTTCTTCCTTCCTCAACAAGGTTACTACTGGTGCTGCTATCGCATTCTTGGTTCTTGCTCTTCTTGTTGCTTTCATTAACAAGAGCAAAACTTCTGATACTCTCCTTGATAGCGCAGCTGGTCAGAGCTCCAGCAACTGGTACGCTCAGGACGCATCCCAGGCTAACTAATAGGTGTTTTTCCTAGAAACCGACCTTTGGGTCGGTTTTTTTTCTTCACATAGAATATACATTTAAGTGTAGTTTTAAATAATCCTATTTTGTTATATTATCTAAGACGTGAATAACGAATTACCTTAATAGGGTGATTATTTCATGAAAAATAGCTTTGCTATTACATTAGATTAGATTGTTTCTCCAATAGGGGATTTTGTTTTAAGGAATTATATATGAACGCTAGAAGAATTTTGCTTGTTTTTGTAATTGCTCTTATTCTTGTACCAGTTTTTTCTGCTGTAGGTACCAGTCCTGCAGCAACTGTCAATCTTATCAGAAATGAGATTATTACCTACGATATGCTGGAAAAAGAAGTAGCAAGATATAATGCTCCTGCTGAAAATACTCTTGATGTCCTCAATTTGATGATCAACGACCGCGTATTCTTACAGGGTGCTGAAAGAGATGGTATTACTGTATCTAATCAGCAGAGAGAGGAGATGTACAGAACCTACAAGAAGAATTATGAGAATAGTGTTGGTGCTACTATCAGTCAGGAAGAGTTCGACCAGATGGCTGTAGAAGCTTTCGGTTCTGTCGATGCATTCAAGGATGCTTTGAAGAATCAGTATATTCTCGATACATATGTTGAAAAGGTCAAAGGCGATGAGCTTAGAAGCTTGAATCTTACACCTTCTGAAAGCGATATCAATAATTTCTATAGAAAGAACAAATCCAGCTTCTATATGGATGAGAATGTAAAACTCGCACATATCTTCATTCCTAAAGAAGGCGACGCTCAGAAGGACAATCAGAGCAAGACTCTAATGAATAAGATTGTTGCTGATATCAAGGCAAACCGCACCTCATTTGAGAAGGCTGTAAAGCAGTATTCCAAGGATGAAGACAGTAAGAATATCGGTGGTGATATCGGTTGGCTGGTCTATTCCAATGAGAATGCTATCAATGGACTTGGCGAAAGCTTTGTCGATAGTGTTTTTGCTCTTGACACTGGTGAAGTCAGTTCTGTTATTGAATCCAATGTTGGCTATCATATTGTAAGAGTCAGCGTTCATAATGATGGTAAGATGCTCAATCTGAACGACAGCATTTCTCCTGAAGATAGCACAACTGTTCACGATTATATTGGTCAGATCCTCACAAATCAGATGCTTGAAGCTGCATACAGTGAAGCAGTAGATTCTCTTGTAGACTCACTTAGAAGTGAAGCAAGGATCAGAATTCTCTATAAGTAAGGAACAAAATGAAAGATTTCAATAAGGTAGAAAGACATGAGGCTAGAGAGTTGGCAGTAGAGACTCTCTATGCCATGGACTTCAATAATCAACTTGATGAGAGCTTGGACCTTACACTTCTTCCTGGGAAGAGTGAAGAGGAGATGAGCTCTCTTCCTGATAATGTGACTATATATGCAAAATTTCTTATTCAGGGTACTTTAGAGCATCTAGCTGATATCGATGAAATCATTGGTAGATATTCAATCAATAGACCTGTTGAGAAGATCAACTGTGTAGATAGGAACATTCTCCGTATTTCTATTTTCTCAATGCTCTACAGCACACAAGATGTTCATCCAACAATTATTATTGATGAAGCTGTTAAACTCTCCCAGTCTTTAAGTACTGATGTTGCATACAAGTTCATTAATGGCGTATTGGATAATATCCGTAAAAAGGAGATCCATTAATGATACAGCTTAAGACTAAGGAACAGATTGATGGAATCCGCTACAGCTGCAAGCTTCTGGCTGAGTGTCTATATTCATTGGATGATATCATCAAGGAAGGTATGTCTACCTGGGAAATAGACAAGTACTGTTATGATTTTATCAAGAAGAGGGGTGGTTATCCTTCAACACTTGGCTACTGTGGATATCCAAATTCTTCTTGTGTATCTGTAAATGATACAGTTATCCATGGAATCCCTTCAAAGAAAGAGATCTTGAAGGATGGCGATATCGTATCAGTAGATCTTTGCTTTACAGTCAATGGTTATGTTAGTGACTCTACCAGGACATTTGAAATTGGTAAGGTTTCAGATGCAGTACATAAGCTCAATGTTGTCACTCATGAAGCACTTGATCTTGGTATTAAAGCTGCTGGCAAGAAGGGCGCTAGAGTTCAGGATATAAGTCAGGCAGTATTTAGAAAATGTGCAATTGAAAACGGTTATGGTGTTGTACAGGATTATACAGGTCACGGTGTAGGTCTTGATCTTCATGAGGATCCTGAAGTACCTAACTTCGTTTCTAAGCTTATGCCTAATCCACGTTTGAAGCCAGGTATGGTCATAGCAATTGAACCTATGATCAATATGGGAACATATAGAGTCAAGACTCTTAGAGATGGCTGGACTGTCAAGACTCTTGATGGTCAACCTGCTTGTCACTGGGAGCATACTGTTGCAATTACTGAAGAGGGCGCTGAAGTTCTCACGATTCTATAAAGATAAGTAGGAGCATAAAGATGGCAAAAGAATTCATTACATGTGACATGATCAGGGATGCTGCCCTGAAGCTCGTCTGGAAGATGTACAAGGAAGATGGTTTTGTTCCTGATATCATCTATGATTCACTCAGAGGTGGTGCCTATATGGCGAATGTCATGAGTGAATTCTACAAGCTGCTTGCTATGAAAGAGGGTAAAAACCCAGTTTTCTATGCAGCCGTTGTTGCTAGAAGCTATGGTGATGTAAAGGAGCACTCGGATCATGTTGATATCGATGGCTGGACCTGGTCACCTTGGAAGCTCAAGAAGGGTCAGAAAGTCTTGATCGTTGATGATATCTTTGATACAGGTATGACAGTCAATGCTCTTGTTCATACTGTCATGGAAGCTGGTATTCCTAGAGAAGATATCAAGGTAGCTGTATATGACTACAAGGTATGTCTCTATAAGGATAGTCAGTTACCTGTTCAACCTGATTACTACTGCAGGAAGCATGTACTCACAAAGCCAGAAGATTCTCGTTGGATCCACTATACTTGCCATGAATTCATTGGCCTTGATCATGATGAGATCGATGAAGTCTTTACTGATAATGAGGTAAGGGAAATTCTACATACTATTCTTGAGTAGTGTAGTTTTCTACTATTGATTTCAAGCTGTCATTTGAACTTGAATAATGTTCACATGACAGCTTTTATATATATAGAAGAATTTAATTTCATCAATATTTTTTGCTTTTTGTCTATAAGTAACTTATTCTATTTTTGGAATATTTTCTAATAGAAAGAGGTGATATATTTATGAAAAAATTTTTATTATTTCTTCTGATTATTTCTTTTGCCATAACTGGACTTTGTGCCAGAGGTGTAAAAGAAGTTACTACAACAACTTATACAGAGGAGGCCAAGCCAGTTGAAACAGCACCAGTTGTCGAAGCTGTAGCCCCTGTAGAAGAAATTAAACCTGTTGTAGAAGAAGTCATTCCTGTTGAAGAAGTAAAACCTTTGACAGGTAATGTAAAAGAAGAGATTCACACATTTTTAGCAACTGCACAGAGTGCATCAGCTGACAAGGAAGCTTTCGCAGAAGGTACAGCTGTAGATGCTGAAGGACTTGGCTATATTAAGACAACAGGCGCTGTTGTAAAGAGATGGAAGGATGGAAGTGTTACCTCTACTGAAGTTGGCAAGGCTATGAGCAGTGCATTTGTCTTTACTGTTACAGGTGAGGCAAAGGTCACACTCGGTGTATCCAGCAATGGTGGAAATAACGACTCTGCAATTGCAATCGTAGATGATAGCAATAACGTTGTTGCCAACGAGCAGAATATTGATGTCGTTCATGGAACCCAGGCTGTAGAGCTTACATACAATCTTCCAGCAGGAAATTACAGAATTGTTTCTCCAGCAAACGACTCATACAAGAGAGGCGCTAGAGTTCACTCTATTACAATCGTTGAGAAGGTTGAAACTGTAGTTGCTGCTAGTGATGCTCCTACTTGGGATTTCAGATACTTTGGTGTTTCCGTTGGTGGCGATAGAAACTTCCTTGCTGCAAGCGGTGAAGGTGTAAAGGATTCTGTAAAGCTTTCTTCTGCACTTTTCAATGATGATGGATCAATCAAGAAAAAGGGTGGTAAGTACGTTGCTGACTCTCCTGCAGATGGTGGTAGCTACTACTTTACAACTATCAATCCTCAGACAACCAATTTCTACCTGCAGGCTGATGTAACAATCGATCAGATCAATCCATCCCTTGATGGACAGGAAGGTTTCGCTCTCATGGTCAGAGACTCAATGGGCGAGCAGGGTGTATCTGGAAACTGGATGGCCAACTTGATATCTGTTACAGGTACTAAGCTTCCTTATGGTGGTGTAAATCAGTCCCCAGAGGCTGCAGCTACAATCGGTGTCAGAGCATATACTGGTATCTATACACCTGAAGCTTCTGATGCTAATGACATCCAGAAAGTTCGCTATGCTTGGTGGGCAAAAGATGGTGTTGCCAATCAGTTGAAGGCTGGCGAAACATATCGTGTAAGTCTTGAAAAGACCGATTACGCTTATATCACTACACAGTATGATATCAAGACCAATGAAGTAATTGGTAGCTATACCTATTATATTCCTGCAAAGGATTCAAATGATGTTGTTGTAGAATCCTATAAGGAACTTGATGATCCACTTACATTCCAGGAAGCTGATACAGCATATGTAGCTCTTTCTGTTGCACGTGGTATCAATGCTACTTTCAGTAACATCAAATATACAACCAGCAAGTGGAATGCTGAGAACTGGAAACCACAGCCAACAGTCTATGTTGAGCCAACTATCAACCTTATGAGTGGCACAACAACAACTGGTGGTTCATATAACTTGATTTTCAGAACCAATGCTGATGGTGTTGCAAAGGTATATGACAAGGATACTCTTGTTCTGGACAATATTGCAGTAAAGGGTGGTTCACTCACATCAGCTGTTGTCGAGATGAAGAATGATAAGGCAGATTTCAAGGTAGTCTTCACTCCAAATCCTGACTTTGTATTCTCAATCTTTGAAAAGCTTTCCAGTTATGATCCAATTGAACTTAACTTCTGTGTTGAACAGAGAACTCTTGGTAACAAGAAGGTTATCTTCGTAAGCAATGAGGGTCGTCCTGAAAATAGTGGTAAGACCATGAGTAATGCTGTAGATCTTCAGACAGCTCTTAATTTTGCTGCACCTGGACAGATCATCATGCTCAGAGCTGATCACTATGTAATTGAAGATGCTCTTACAATTGCTAGAGGTCATAATGGTACTGCAGAGGAGCCAATTACTATCAGAACAAACACTGGTAAGTTTGCTACTATTGATTTCAATAAGAAGGGCAGTGGCTTCGTCTGTTGGGGCGATTATTGGAATATTTCCAAGATCAATATCACTAACACCAAGAATGGTAAGTGTGGTATGCAGCTTGCAGGCCACAACTGTATCCTTGATAGAATGAACTTCTATAACAATGGTACAACAGGTCTTCAGGTTTCAGGTTCTTCCTATGACGAGAAGAGTGTATGGCCAAGCAACAACCTTATTAAGAATTGTACGTCCATGAACAATGCTGATAAGGCTCTCGAGGATGCAGATGGATTTGCTGCTAAGCTTACAACTGGTGAAGGAAACGTATTCGACGGTTGTATCTCTGCATACAATGCTGATGATGGTTGGGACCTCTTTGCCAAGGTTTCCTCTGGTCAGATCGGTGCTGTAACTATCAAGAACAGCCTGACCTACAAGAATGGTTACCTCATGGTCAAAGAAGGCAGCACAGCAAAGAAGTTTACATTCGCAGATGTTGAATGTGATGAAAATGGAACTCTTACTTTCAAGAATGGCTTCGAGATGGAAGCAGGTAATGGTAATGGTTTCAAGATGGGTGGATCCAGCATGCCTGGTGCTCATACTCTGATCAACTCTATTGCTTATAACAACAAAACTAAGGGTATCGATTCCAACTCTTGTCCAGATATCAAGGCATATAACTGTACTACTTACAATAACGGTAGCTACAATATTGCAATGTATACAGGCAATAAGAAGGCACAGACCGGTTTTGCTGCAAAGGGCGTTCTCAGCTACAGAAATGGAACAAGTCTTGAAGAGAAGCTCGATCTCCAGGGACAGAACAATGCAGACGTATTTGGTGCTTCCTGTTACTACTGGGACAAAGATAAGAATCAGAGTGTAAATACTCTAGGTGCAGTTGTAAGCGAAGATTGGTTCATCAATCTCGATACATCTGTTGACCCAGAAAGAAATGAGGATGGTTCAATCAATATGCATGGTCTTTTGCTGCTCAAGGATGAGGCTAGAGCAGAATATGGAACAGGTGCTCGTGGTTTTGCATGGGGCCAGAAGGAAGCTACAGTTTGGGTCGTTGGTGACTCTACTGTTTCCCCATTCAATGACAAGTACTATATTCCTAGAAGAGGTTATGGTGAGGAGCTTGCTAGCTACTTCAATGTAACAGTCTATAACCTTGCCCGCTCTGGTGCATCAAGTAAGGATTTCACTGGAATGGTCCAGTATCAGACACTTATCAATGGAGATGCTACAACTCCAGCTCTCGGTGATGCCGAAACAGATAACTTCCTCGTAATTGGTTTTGGCCATAACGATGAGAAAACTGAAGAAGCAAGATACACCGATCCAAATGGTGACTACAAGACCCCAGGAACACTTGCAAATAGCTTGTATGAGAACTACATCAAGGTCGCAGTTGATCGTGGTGTAATCCCAGTACTCTGTACTCCAATTGCACGTCTTTCAAAGGACAACACCGTAGAAAGCTACAACAGTGCAAATGGTCACATCACAGAAGATGTAACCATCGGTGACAAGACTTTCAAGGGTGGTGACTATTCTGCAGCAATCAAGCAGCTTGCAAGTGATCTTAACAGAGATGGTATCTATGTTGAGGTAATTGATCTTACTGCTGCTACAATCAAGGAGAATGTTGCTCTTGGTGATGCTGCTCAGTATCTGCATGCATTTACTGGTGCTAAGAAGGCTAAGGATGGTTCTGGCTTGATTGCTACAGGTCTTGATCAGACTCATACAAACATCTATGGCGCAAAGATGAGTGCTTATCTTATCAGTGAACTTGCTAAGGAAACAGCTCCAAAGCTTGCTGATTATTCACTTGGAAAGGGTAAGCCAACATATGAAGAATTCTTCAATGCTTCAATCAACAAGGACTATGTCGTTATCGATTATAAGACTCCTGATGATGCAAAGATGGATTCCTCTATGTGGCCAAAGTTTACTGATGCAGACGGCAGAGTATGGCACGGTACTGTATTTGGTGATGTAGGTGGAGCTAACAAGATTACTGATCAGAACTTTACTTCTGTAATTGATGGAGACAAGATTACTCTTACAGTAATGAACAACTCCGGTAAGATTGCATCTGGCTCTGATGGTATGATGTTCTACTATGTCAAGCTTCCTGTAGGAACCAAGTTCACACTTGAAGCAAAGGCAAAGATCAATGACTTCAAGGCAAACAACCAGGTATCCTTCGGTTTGATGGCTCGTGATGATCTTTATATCGATGAGTACGTTGCTCTTACAATGGGTGACTATGTTGCTGCTGGTTCTCGCAACCAGGGTAAGATTGTTAACTTCGGTAGAAAGAGTAGTGCTCTTGTAGGAGATGCTCCAGCAGATGCAATCATCCTTGATAAGGATGCTGAAGTCGATCTCAAGATTGTAGGTTCAAATGATGGTTATACTTTGACTTATGGCAAGGAAACCGTTTCTGCTGGATTTGACTACGCACTTACAGGTGTTGATTCCGACTTCTTCTATGTTGGTATCTATGCTGTAAGAAACTGCTCAGTTACATTCAGTGACCTTCACCTTACAATTAACGAGTAATTATCATTAAATGATTTCAGGTCGTGGCATTTAACTGCCACGGCCTTTTTTCTTGAACTAACAAATATATAAAATTTCATGGTAGCATACTTCTTAACAGATAATAAAAAGCTATGAATAATGTACTACATCAATAAAACAGGAACCAATTCAGAATTCAAGCATGTAGGAGTTTCTATGCATATAATATACCATATCAATCCCAGAGTGTTTTTAGAGAATGGGAATCCTACATTGAATCTTTTCATCCATCTTTAGAGCTTCAACCTGTTTCCAATCCTTTCTTCTTAGCGTAGGTAGTTAAGCTCTTGCTGTATCTCATCTTGTTCTAGCAGAGAATTTAGGCATTCTAGTCCTCTTTCTGTCATTCAATACATTTGATTTCATTCAATTTTTCTGGAATATATATGCATTGTACGCGTCGGTAGAAGATAAACAAAAATAGTCAGAAAGAAAACAACATTTTAGTCAGAACAAAAGACACAAAAGGGACATGCAGTGCCTTTATAATACCTCAGAAGTCTCCTCTCACATTTGAGAACTTCAACATGGATCTGCTGAACGACAAGGCAAGACGCCAGGTACTCTCGCTCAGGAATCTTTCCTTCATCAGTTCAAAAAGGAATGTGATAATGATCGGTCCGACTGGTACTGGGAAGACCCATCTTGCGATGGCAATAGGAAACGAATACTGTTCTAACAACATGAAGGCCTATTTCATCAAGATGGATGAACTCAAGGAGAAATACCACGATGCTATCATTAGGGAAAATTCAGGCAGGCTGCTCAATGGCCTTTCCAAATACTCCTGTCTGATAATCGATGAAGTTGGCTACTGCAAGTTCAACAGGGAGGAAACCCTGATATTCTTCCAGTTGGTCGACAGAATCAGCCTTAAGGAGAGTGGAAGTATCGTCCTGACAAGCAACAAGGATCTTTCGCAATGGGTAGGACTGTTCGATGAGGATGATGCCCTGGAATGCACCATCGATAGACTAGGGGACAAGGCTATATGCATGACCTTTTCTGGAACAAGTCATAGAGGTACAGATAGAGAACAGATAGAGCTCAACTTCATGAAGCTCAGATAGAATATGAACCTTGACAGGTTTGGTTATTTTCTTCTGACTTTGGTTGTTACCGACTCAGATGGGTTACTTTTCCCGACTCCCAGATTGTTTGTTTTTTACAGACTCATACAGCATTAATTCTTGTTTACGATTACCAGTAGGGTATAGAAGCCCTTTATATCATATAAAGTAAAGTAAAGTAAAGGTGAAGAAATGCCTTCCTTGCTTTCTTGTTATCAATAAAAAATAGTGTGACCAATATTTGATCACACCATAATAAGCTTCAATATATATGATTCTTTTAGTATCTAGAGAATGAGGACAGGTCAGATGCAAGTTTGTAGAAACCATTGTCTCTAGAAGCAAGTATAATATATGAAGTATCACTACTTGAGTATGGGAAATAACCTGCGATACTTAGATTCTTGAGCTTTGAGAAATCTGTATATGTTGAGCTACTTGTAGATATCTTATACATAGAAGCATTTCCTGAAACATTGTAATAGATATATTTTTCATCATCGAAATAAGTATATAGATGGTTAGAGGAAGTAATCTCTCTTGAATGAATACTTGTGAAAGTTGATCCATCGGTTGAGTAATAAATCTGCAGATAATCACCATTCTGTAAAATTACATATTGAGTACTAGAACTAGAATCAACTATACCAGCTAGAACTGTAACGGTCTCTCCACTATATGGAAGGTCATTACTATCTGGTTTAATTAGTGTACTGGATACCTTACCATATTTATCCAATGCTACATACATTTTGTTGGAAGAGCTGTTTGCAAAAGTCAATACATTATCATCAACATCATAGAATCCATAACTAGAAGAAACATAACTAATTGTTTCCAATGGGGTAAACGTTACAGTTGTATCATCAGAAAGAGAAATAGTATAGGACATAAGATATGTTAAAGCTGTAGAAGAATCTGTAACTTTAAAATAGATGATGTTTTCGTAAGAGAACAGCGGACTACCTTCCAAACTTTGCAAATCAGACAAACTTCCACTACTTGCAGCTGTGGTTGTTCCTTCTGTTAAATCATGGACATAAAGACCATTGATAGGAGATGTAAGATCTCCAGTATTTGTATTCTGAGTAATATAGATGATATAGTATTTACTATTATACAAAACTAAGGAACATGTATCTCTGTTTGTACTCTTTGCTGCTGAAGAAGAATCAAGAGTATAATAAGTTCCATCGAGGAAGTCCTCAAGGCCATTCTTTGACTTGAATACGATACCTGTTTTATTAGTATCCGCATCAGTATATGAACCAAGGACATTCAAGGCTCTATTATCAGCTGGTTCTGCTGCAAGGATATATTCAAATACACCCTGATCATCATAGTTACAAGCAGTGAACAAAAGAGAAATTGCTAAAATAACTAAAACAAGTCTTTTCATCTCAATCCTCCTTACTGCCTATAAGTGATAGCAATGGATATTGGTGCAAATGTACCAAGACCATTCTTATATGATTTGGTTGGATAAATCTCTGGAATTATCCACATTCCAGCCAATAGACCAACACCCCAATGAGACTTGAAGTAGAAATCAATACCAATATCAACAGAAGCCATAGCAGTGAACAATGAACTTCCTTCTGAAGCAGCAAGGTAACAAAGACCTGCGCCAAATGAGACAGGAATATCGATCTTGCCACTTACAGGCATCCAAGTAGCCTTGAAAAGAAGAGGAACACTACTGTAAATGGAATCATCAATGATGTTGTTGAATGAATATCCGATCTCACCACCAATAGCGATTCTCTCCGAGCTGAATAATTGGTAAGTTACAGCACCATTTCCTCCAAGAGCGAGGTTGGTGTTATCTTTTCCAATACCAAATTTTGTTTCATTGGAATCAAAATGGGTGACAGATACTGGATACATTATACCAACATTAACTTTAAAACGTTGATAACCAGCATCATAATAGCTTTCTGCCGAAACCGATAAGGTTATTAATACAAGAAGAAGACATATAATTTTGAATTTCTTGAACATAGAAAAAACTATATTCCATTTATCAAGGTTTGGCAAAGTGATGTTGTAATTTCTGAACGATTTACATATAAATTACATCATGAATACTAAAATAAGCGGCAAGGAAGTCTCTTCCTACATAAAAAATCGTATATTGGACGAAGTAAAACATCTTACTGACAAGCCTTGTCTAGCTGTCGTTCTTGTTGGTAACAATCCTGCAAGCCTCAGTTATGTTTCTTCAAAGAAGAAATCTTGTGAAGAATTAGGATTCAATCATCGTGATATTGAACTTGAAGAAAGTGTTTCTGAAGAGGCTCTTCTTCTTGTTATCGATGAACTCAATAATGACAAGGATGTAGATGGTATACTAGTACAGTTACCACTGCCAAAGCATATTGATACAGATAATATTATAAGAAGAATTGTTCCTGAAAAGGATGTTGATGGTTTTACCCCTGTCAACATGGGAAATCTTGTGCTAGGGCAGGATTGTTTTGTCCCTTGTACACCTAAAGGAATTCTTGCTCTTCTTGATTACTACAAAATTGATACTGATGGAAAAAAAGTCGTCGTTGTTGGCAGAAGTAATATTGTAGGAAAGCCTATTGCCAATCTTTTGATGCAGAAGGATCGCAATGCAACTGTTACTGTTTGCAACACCCATACAGTTGACCTTAAAAAAGAATGTCTTGCTGCGGATATCCTTATTGTTGCCTGTGGACAGAGAGAAGCGATAAAAGGGGATATGGTCAAAGAAGGTGCAGTTGTAATCGATGTTGGAATTAACAGAATTGAAGATTCAACTAGAGAAAGAGGTTGGAGACTTGTTGGAGATTGCGACTATAACGCACTTAAAGATAAGGTTTCTGCAATTACTCCAGTACCTGGTGGGGTCGGGCCAATGACAATTGCTATGCTTATGGAAAACACTTTGATTGCCTTCAAGAGAAGGAGAGGTCTATGAAGTTCTTGCTAGAATCATATGGATGCCAGATGAACATGGCAGAATCTGTAGCACTTGAAAATGAACTTATTCACTCAGGAATAGAAAAAACAGAGAATGCTGAAGAGGCTGATGCTGTTATTATAAACACCTGTTCCGTTAGAAAAAGTGCAGAAGATAGAATCTGGGGCCGATTATCCTACTATGGTCATTTAAAGAAATCTAGAAAACTCAAGCTAGTTGTTACAGGTTGTATGGCCGAGCGTCTTCAAGAAGATTTGAAGAGCTCAGCTCCATATGTAGATGCAGTTATTGGTACCAATGAAAAGCTTTCTATCATTAGCTATATCACAGATGATAGGCTTGATAAGGCAGAGAAATATACCTTTGAAAAGAGTTATTATAATGAGGGTGATTATTCGTCCTATGTCCCAATTATGAATGGCTGCAATAACTTCTGTACCTACTGTATCGTCCCATATGTTAGAGGTAGAGAAATCAGTAGAAGTGTTGATGAGGTACTTGATGAAGTAAGATTTCTTGATAGAAAAGGTGTCAAGGAAATTACATTGCTCGGTCAGAATGTAAATAGCTATAACTACGATGGTGTAAATTTTCCAGGACTTTTGAAGTTGATTCTGAAGGAACTAAATAATATACAGTGGATAAGATTTGAATCCCCTCATCCTAAGGATTTTTCTGATGAGCTAATCGATTTGATTGCGACAGAGGAGCGTATTGCTTCTCATATCCATCTTCCGATGCAGAGTGGTTCCTCTAGAATTCTTAAGCTGATGAATAGAAAAGCAGACAGAGAAGCATTTATCTATCTTGTTGAGAAAATGCGTAAAGCGATTCCAGATCTTTCTTTTGCTACTGATGTTATGGTTGGATTCCCTACAGAAACTGAAGAAGAGTATGAAGAGACTTTGTCCATGATGGAGATCATGCATCCACTTGAAGCATTCATGTACTTCTATAATCTGAGAGAAGGAACTCCAGCAGCAAAGATGGATGGTCAGATCGATGAAAAGACAAAGGGTAGAAGGCTTCAGAATTTGATAGATATACAAATGGAACGTCTATTCAAAGAAAAGGAAACTAGAGTAGGTCAAGTATGCAAGGTTCTGGTAACTGGTAATACTCGTGATGATAAGAGTAAGTTCCTTGGAAGAAATGAACACAATGAAATGTTTTCTTTTGCCTCCACATGTCCTTTAACTGCTGGTAAAATGGTAACTGTAAAGGCTGTTGGTCTTAAGGGAAATACATATCTAGGAGAGATGATAGATGGGTGAGTTTTCTGAGAACAAGGATGTTTTTGACAAGAAGTTTGAATCACTTTGGTCTATGATCATGAGTGCAGAAAGCATTGCTGTTTTTACAGGTGCTGGTGTTTCAACTATGTCAGGGATTCCTGATTTCAGAGGAAAACATGGTGTTTATAACTCCCCATGGAAGGGTATGGCCGTCGAAGAGATTATCAGTATTGATTTCTTCAGGCGTGACCCTGAAATCTTCTATAAATGGGCTGAAGAGGTCTGGTATCATCTTGAAGAGTACAAACCCAATATTGTCCATACAACCCTCAAGAAAATGGAAGATAAAAATCTTTTAAAAACTGGTGTCTTTACTCAGAATATTGATTTTCTTCATGAAAGAGCTGGAAGTAAAAAGGTTTATAATCTTCATGGTACAGCTTTAAGAAGCTATTGTACGGGCTGTAGAAAAGTATTTACTTATGATGAAGTTGCCCCAACAGTACGACTTGGCAAGGTTCCAATGTGTGATAGATGTGGGAGAATAATCAAACCAGAAATAGTATTCTATGGAGAATCTCTACCATCTGATGTACTTGATCTAGCTGAAATTGCTTTCAAAAAAGCAGACTTGACTCTTATTCTAGGATCATCCCTAACCGTTTATCCTGCAGCTGCTCTTCCTAAACTTACTAATTATTATGGAGGGAAGACTGTAATCGTTAATGCACAGCCAACTGATCAGGATAGTAGTGCAGCTCTATGTTTCAGAGACCTTGAACAGGTCTTTACAGCAATAGATAAAGCATTGGAAGAGCTTTAAATTTAATATTTTTGATAAAATTTTAACAAAAATGTTGAAATGTATTAAAAATGTAAAAATATACACTTTCTCAACATTCATATTTTTATTATTATGTCCTCATTATCGTAAAGGAGAGCACTCATGAAAAAGCTTATCTCTATATTAATGATTATGCTTGCTGTTACTATGGTTCTGTTTGCAGGAGGCAGCAAAGAAGCATCTGATAAGGATCTTTCTCTCAAGAAGGTACAGGATGCTGGTCAGTTTATTCTCGGTCTTGATGATTCTTTCCCTCCAATGGGTTTCAGAGATGAAAAGGGTGAGATCGTTGGTTTCGATATCGATGTTGCAAAAGAAGTTTGTTCAAGACTCGGTGTCAAGCTTGTTCCACAGCCAATTGATTGGGCTGCAAAGGAGCAGGAACTTGCAACTGGAAATATTGATTGTATCTGGAACGGTTTCACTATCACAGAAGAGAGATTGAATGCTCTTACTTTCTCTGACCCTTACGTAAACAATGCACAGGTTGCAGTTGTTCGTGGTGATTCTAAATTTAATACATTGGCAGATCTCGCTGGTAAGAAGGTTGGTGTTCAGGCTGGTTCCTCAGCTCAGGATGCTATTGACGATACACCAGACTTCAAGAACAGCGTAAAGTCTATCGTTGAGTTCAAGGATAACCTTACTGCTCTTATGGATCTTGAGATCGGTGGTGTTGATGCTGTTATCATGGACCTTTTGGTTGCTAACGATAACATCAATCGTTCCGGTAAGAACTTCAGAGTTGTTGAAGAAGGCCTTTCCAAGGAAGAGTATGGTGTTGGTTTCAGAAAGGGTGATGTAGCTCTTCGCGATGCAGTACAGGAAAAGCTCAACGAAATGGCTAAGGACGGATCTCTTGCTAAGATTGCAACAAAGTGGTTCGGTGCTGATATCACAGTTGTAGGTAAGAACTGATAGATGGCAAATCTAATTTTTCAACTTTTTAAAGGTTTGAATTTCAGTGTCAGGATATTTTTCCTGACACTATTGTTCAGTTTGCCCTTTGGTTTTGTTGTTGCAAAAGGAAGGATGTCAAAGATTGCTCCAGTAAGATGGATCACCGATCTTTATATTCAGATCATGAGAGGAACTCCTTTAATTCTCCAGCTTCTATTCTTTTATTTTGCTCCTTTCTATATTTTCCATGCAAGTTACGATAGATTCTTTGCTGTAATTCTTGCTTATGTATTGAATTATAGTGCTTACTTTGCTGAAATTTATCGTTCCGGTCTTCAGAGTATGGATAAGGGTCAATATGAAGCAAGCCAGGTTCTGGGCTTTACAAAAGCATATACATTCTTCCATGTCATCCTTCCACAGGTTTTCAAGAAAATATTGCCTTCAGTAGGTAATGAAGTTGTTACCCTTGTAAAGGATACCTCTCTTGCTTCAACCCTTGGAATTGCTGAACTTTTCAGAGTTGCACAGACCAGTTCTTCAAGAGTTTTCTCTACCACACCTATCTTTGTTGCTGGTGTCTTCTACTTTATCATGAACTATCTCGTTGCAAAGTTCTTCGACGTTGTCGAAAGGAAGCTTGACTACTATGAATGATATAATGATAAACGCAAAGAATATTATGAAATCCTTTGGTTCAACAGAGGTTCTGAAGGATATCTCTTTTACTCTCGAAAAGGGTCATGTCCTTTCTATTATTGGACCTTCTGGAAGTGGAAAATCTACGCTGCTTAGAATTCTTACTCAGCTTGAAACCGCTGATGCAGGTTCTCTTGAGCTGGTTGGAAAACCACTTTTTACTAATGTTGATGGAAAGGCAGTGTACGAAAATATTGCTCAAAGAAGAGAGCTGAATTTGAAGACAGGTCTTGTATTCCAGAACTTCAATCTGTTCCCTCATTTTTCTGTGTTGAGAAATATTACTGAAGCACAGAGAGCTGTTCTCAAGAGAGACAAGGATGAGGCAGAAGCAAAGGCAATGGATCTTCTCAAGAAGATGAATCTTGCTGATAAGGCAAAGAGCTATCCATGTGAGCTTTCTGGAGGACAGAAGCAGAGAGTATCTATTGCAAGAGCTCTTGCTATGGACCCTGAAATTCTCTTCTTTGATGAACCTACAAGTGCACTTGATCCAGAGCTTACACTTGAGGTCCTTAAGGTTATCAGAGGACTAGCAGAAGAGAAGATGACAATGGTCGTTGTTACTCACGAAATGAATTTTGCAAAAGGTTCCAGTGATGAAGCTCTCTTCATGGATGGTGGTGTAATCGTGGAGAAGGGTAATCCAACAGAGCTGTTTGATAATCCTAAGGAAGAACGCCTTAGACGATTCTTAAACACATTCAACGCTTGAAGTTGATATTTTTATTGGGAGGTTCTTGGTAACCTCCTTTTTAATTGTTCAAAATTGACCAACTCGATAGTATTCTTATTTGAGGCTTACAATGAAAAGTAGGGTAGATTTCACACAGGGTTCATTAGCAAAGAATATAGTAATCTTTGCACTTCCAATAATGGCTGGTGAAATACTTCAGAACCTTTATCACAGTGTAGACTCACTTGTACTTGGTAATTTTGTTGGTGAAGTTGCTCTTGCTGCTGTATCTATATCTGGCACTCTCACAAATCTGCTTATTGGATTCTGTAATGGAATGGCAGTTGGAAGTACTGTACTTGTAGCCAAGGCCTTTGGCAAAAAAGATAGAAAGTGCCTTGAAGATACAATTCTACACGCATATACCTTCTCGATTGTACTTGGTCTATTCCTTACTTCTGTTGGTACTCTGTTTGCACCTCAGATAGTTAGGCTATGTGGTGCAAATGAAGGAATATACAGCCAGGCACTTAGCTACTATAGAATAATTGCAGCAGGCTTCATATTCACTGTTGTGTATAACAATAGTGCAGGTATACTCAGGGCAATAGGGGATATGAGAACCCCATTTATAATTCTATCGATCTCAAGTGTTCTCAATATCATCCTCGACCTTGTCTTCTCTGCCTACTTGGACTTTGGCATAAAGGGAGTTGCACTTGCAACTGTAATTTCCCAGTTTGTCTCTGTACTTATAAGTTTCTATGTTATTAACAGAAAGCTTGATTTCAGATGTATAAGCTTTTTGTGCCTCTTCAAAGAGGGTAGAAATGATATTAGAAACCTTGTTGATGTAGGTTTCCCATCTGGTATACAGGGCTCACTTATTTCACTTTCCAATCTATTTGTCTGGCGCTATATCAATATGTTCAGTACTGCAACTGTTGCTGGTATAGGAGTTGCTCAGAGAATTGATAAGTTTATTTCTCTACCATCCAACGCCTTTGGAAATACAGCAACAACTATGGCTGGTCAGAATGTAGGAGCTGGTGAAATTGATAGGATGAAGCAGGGCTTCAGAAAGTGCTTGCTGATATCAGTATCATTTTCTCTTTCGCTTTCATTCATCTTCTACTTCCTTGCGCCTCACCTGACAATACTCTTTAATAAGAATCCAGAGGTACTTCAGGTTGCATCTAGAATGCTCAATATACTTATGCCATTCTATTTCCTGAATTGCATCAGGCAGGTAATTGCTGGTGTACTTAGAGCAAGGGGTAGAAGTAGAAATTCAATGCTCTTATCCATCTCTGGTATGATCGTTGTAAGACAGATGTGGCTGTTTGTTTCATTTAGATACAACGTCGATATTATCAATGTTATTGTTGGTTATCCAATAGGGTGGTTCTTCGCTTGCTTCTTCGTTGTTCTATACTATTTCAGACATAGAAGAGAACTTTATACTTTTTAAGTTAATCTGTTTTACATCAATATAATTTAAATATTTTTAGATTTATTTACAATTTTTTGATAAGACTCACCATTTTTATATTCCTTGTAGTATCATTAATAAGATATATAACAATATTTTTTTAGGAGGAATCAAATGGGAGTCAATCGTTTTGTTCTCAACGGAATTTCTTATCATGGACATGGTGCAATCAAAGAAATTCCTGGACTTGTAAAAGCAAGAGGTTATAAGAAGGCTTTTGTTGCTTCTGATCCTGACCTTGTCAAGTTTGGTGTAACAGCCAAGGTAACAGACCTACTAAAGGAAAATGGTATTGATTTCACACTCTATAGTGATATCAAGCCAAATCCAACAATTGAAAACGTACAGCATGGTGTAGAAGCATATAAGGAGTCTGGAGCTGACTTCATGATCACAATTGGTGGCGGTTCATCAATGGATACTGGTAAGGCAATCGGTATCATTGTAAACAATCCAGAGTTTGCAGATGTTCGTTCCCTTGAAGGTGTTGCACCTACAAAGAAAAGAACTGTCTTTACAATTGCTGTTCCTACTACTGGTGGTACTGGTGCTGAATCTACTATCAACTACGTTATTACTGATGTAGAGAAGAAGAGAAAGTTTGTCTGTGTCGATCCTAACGATATTCCTGATATTGCAGTAGTCGATCCAGATATGATGTCTTCAATGCCAAAAGGCCTTACTGCTTCAACAGGTATGGATGCTCTTACTCATGCAATTGAAGGTTATACAACAGGTGCAGCCTGGGAGCTTGCTGATGTTCTCAACCTTGAAGCTATCCAGCTCATCGCAAAGAACCTCAGAAAGGCTGTCCAGAATGATCCTGATGGTAGAGAAGGTATGGCTCTTGCTCAGTATGTCACTGCAATGGCTTACTCCAACGTTGGACTTGGTATCGCTCACTCAATGGCACACACACTCGGTGCTGTCTATGACACTCCACATGGTGTTGCCTGTGCAATGATGCTTCCAATCGTAATGGACTTCAACAAGGATTATACAGGCGAGAAGTTCAAGAAGATTGCTGAGGCATTCGGTGTTGATACAACTGGTATGGACCAGGCAACCTATAGAAAGGCAGCAATCGACGCAGTAAGACAGCTTTCTGTCGATGTAGGTATTCCAACCAAGCTCGAGAAGCTCAAGGAAGAGGATCTTCCATTCCTTTGCAAGTCTGCAGCTGCAGATGCCTGTGCTCCAGGTAATCCAAGACCTGCTACTATCGAACAGTTCGAGGAAATGTTCCGTCAGCTGATGTAATTACTGACTTTTGATAGTGTATGAACCATAGCCAAAATAAATACTTTGTGCTATGGTTCTTTTCATTTATAATATGTAAA
>JAILRW010000113.1 GCA_024698005.1 Sphaerochaetaceae bacterium
GCTTCACGGATCTTGTATCCAATCTTCTCAGATCTGTCATCGAGTACTGCTCTGACATTCTCATCAAGAAGTGCATCGTATACCTTTGTTGCATATTCGATGGTCTTCTCAGAAACAGGAAGTACCTTGACCTGCATTGGAGCAAGCCAGGTTGGGAACTTGCCCTTGGTCTCTTCGATGATGTAGGCCATGAAGCGGTCGATAGAACCGAGGATTGCTCTGTGAAGTACAACTGGGCACTTCTCAGAGTTATCAGCATCGATATACTTGAGGTCGAACTTAGCTGGCAGACAGAAGTCAAGCTGACAGGTAGAGAGTGTGTACTCGTTACCAATAGCTGGCTTTACATTGACATCGAGCTTAGGACCATAGAATGCAGCCTCACCAATTTCCTCGGTATACTCGATACCGATATCGTTGAGTACTCTTCTAAGGGAAGCTTCTGCAAGATCCCACATTGCATCATCTGGATGATACTTTACCTTATCGTTAGGGTCTCTGAGAGAGAGAACACAGCGATAGTCTGTGATTCCAAAGTCCTTATAGGTCTCGAAGATGAGGTCTACAACGCCCTTGACTTCGCTCTCGATCTGGTCAGGAGTTACGAAGATATGGGAGTCATTCTGACAGAAATGGCGACCTCTCTCGATACCCTTCAAGGTACCACTGGTCTCGAATCTGAAATCGTGTGCGATCTCGGCAAGACGGATTGGCAGCTCCTTGTAGCTGTGTGGTCTGTTTGCGTAGATCATCATGTGGTGTGGGCAGTTCATTGGTCTGAGAACGAAGGATTCACCTTCAACTTCCATTGGAGGGAACATGTTCTTCTGGTAGTGTGCCCAGTGGCCAGATGTCTTATAGAGGTCAACAGTACCGACACATGGAGTCATTACATGCTGGTAGCCGAGCTTGATTTCCTTGTCTCTGATATAGTTCTCCAGCTCTCTCCAGACAGTGTAACCGTTTGGAAGGAACATTGGCATTCCCTTTCCGACAAGGTCATCGGACATGAAGAGCTGCATCTGCTGACCAATTCTTCTGTGGTCACGAGCCTTGGCCTCTTCCTGCTCCTTCTCATACTCAGCAAGCTCTTCCTTGGTTGCAAAAGCAACACCGTTGATTCTAGTGAGCATCTTCCTGGAAGAGTCATTCTTCCAGTATGCACCACCCTGCTGGGTAATCTTGAATGCCTTGAGTGCACTTGTGTATGTGATATGAGGACCAACACACATATCAATATAGTCACCCTGCTGGTAGAAGCTTATTACTGCATCTTCAGGAAGGTCACCGATGTGCTCCTCCTTGTACTTTGCTCCTCTCTCATGCATGAGCTTGATAGCCTCTTCACGGCTTAGGATGAATGGCTTAACAGGAAGCTTCTCCTTGACAATCTTCTTCATCTCGTTCTCGATTGTTACGAGGTCTTCATCAGTGAGTCTTGTATCACCAAGATCTACGTCGTAGAAAAAGCCCTTTTCTGTTGCTGGACCGTAGCCAAAATCTGCATGTGGATAAAGTCTCTGGATGGCCTGTGCCATGACGTGTGCAGCTGAGTGTCTGAGTACGTGTGTTACCTCTTCTGCTGGACACTCTGCAATAGTGCCGTCCTTATAGATAATCTTCATTTCTTTAGGCTCCTATGAGTTCCTACTAAAGTAGGACATGATTAATCAGATAGCATTATAGAGTATATTTGTCAAAATTGGGAACTACCCTATTTCGTACAAAAGATAGAGTTATGACTATGAAAACACAGTACCTCACCTATTTTTGGTGAGGTACTGGTAAAATCAATATTTTTATTGAAGCTCTGCCTTCAATTTCTGATCGAAGGTATTGGCTATCATTTTAGCAGCTCTGCTGTAGGCCGCAGAGTAGGAGTTGTGGATCTCTCGCTCCTTGGTTGTGAAAGCAAGCAGTGTTTTTCCTGAACCTTTATCTACTATAGAGATAATTGCAGAGTAATCGGCCTCTTTAAGGGTGCCTCTATCACTGTCATTCCAGCGAACATTTACATTTACATCTGTAGTGGTATCAAGGCTGGAAACCCTGAAGCCAAGAGAGGTCAGAGTCTTCGTTATATCCGATTCAATTATTCTGCTATAGTCTCCATCAACTTTTACGTTGAAGACCAATGCTGCCTTGGCATCTCTTAAAAGCTTCTCTGCTTCACTTTGACTTATCAAGGTAAGATTTCCAGAAGAGAGGTAGTTATAGGTTGCAACATGCCTGTTGTATGGAACGATGTCCTCGAGATACTGATTTGCTTTTTTAATACCCTTGAAGCTACCAATGGAAGCAATGATCTCATTCTTCATTTCCAAGAGAACCTTTCCTTCGCTATCCACAATCTGCTTATAATGCTTTGCGGCTTCCTTCTTATCGAGTACAGCAAGTGCGGTAGCTGAAAGCTTCTTCTTGTCTACCTCTCTTTCAAGAATCTGAACTCCATAGAGCTCTTCTACCTTGGATGTAGTAGATAGAGAGCTGGCAAAAATGTCGCTGTGGCTTAAAGAACCATCCTTATAGGCCTCAAACAGACTTCTTTCATTCTTGCTCTCTGCCTTGAGAGCAAAGAGCTCTATGAGAGCTTTCTTGGCATCCAGCTCTGCGCTATTGATGTCATCTCCATAGCCAAGAGCGCAGAGGTATTTTTCCTCTGGATAGACATCATAAGGATCCTCACTCCAGTTAGCAGAGCTTGTACAGGAAGTAAAAAACAAGATAGCTAGCAGAGCTAACAGGCAAACTCTTCTCATTTCTCAGTAAGGACCTCATCAAGATTCTTTGAAAGGACAGAAATGGTCTTCTTTGTCTTGACAGGGGAAGGAACAGCTACACTTGTTTCGCTAATGGCCTTCTCCATCTGAGCCTTGACATTTGCAGCAGGGATACTTACCAGAATCCAGACACCACCTTCGTTGTCTTCCCAGAAGTCCTCTTCCTTTACACCAGAAAGTATTGCCTTACCTACTGTATTGGTATCGGTCGAGAAGGAATCGAGATACGCCAGGATTTCAGCATCCTCAGTCTCATCATAGCTTCTATTGACTGCCTTTGTGACGGTGTTGTTTACATACTGTGCCAACTCACCATCAGCCTCGACACGAGCCTTCTTCAAGGAAACTTCAAAAGTACTTCCCCTGCCGTAAGCAGCTGCATACAGAGTTTCACTATCTGAAAAATCACGAACGACCCAATCTGGTCTTTCGATTCCATTCTTTCCCTTTACACCCTTGTTCTGGCTAAGTGCAATCTTGTGATTGGAATGGGATGCACAGGAGAGTGTAAGCATCAACAGGAAAACAGACAAAGTAAAAATTAAACACTTCTTCATGAAAAACCTCCGTCAATTTCTAATCTATTTGAGACAGTGAGGAGAAAGGAGATTCAAGGTATTTTCCTTCACCTCAACATTGTAGTAAGGGATGCTATATGTAGAACCATTTTTCAATCGATAGGTTACATTAAAGTCATAAACTCCAGGCTCAAGAGTTATTCCTCCGACACTTATATTATCAGGGAGATACATTGCCATCCTGGTGTCTGCGACTTCGGCCCTGTTGACCGCGGCAACACCTATCCAGAAGGAGGCATTTGCACCAAGAATTGCAGAAGCTCTTGCAAACTCATTATCTGATTTACGGGCGGTAGCAATAGCAGCATCTCTCAAGGCAGAGAGAGCAAGAATCTTGTTATATCCTCTATACCAGCTTCTGAGATAGGTCTTCTTCAGGCTTGAATTCACACAGAGCCTTGCAGATTTTGTAACATTCTCAAGAGGAACGAGATCAAAGCTTTCTCCGTTTGATACACTTACCCTGGTTGAAACAACCGAACAGATTCCATTCTCTACATACGGCCAGGAAACAGTATATGGAACAAGCACAGGATAGTTATCAATAAGACCAAAGAGATGTTCAGAATAGGCTGAATGTGAAACCTTTCGTCCAATCAGGCCATTGAGAGAGACAACATTTACTCTAGCCTTCCCCTTTGGAACAGAAGTGTCATCTGGATCAACATAGAAGCCCTTCTCCTGAAGTCTTCTCATATCAACCTCTGCGTTGCCTTCATCGTTCAAACTTCTGTAGGTTATCATGCTCAGATAATCTGCTGTAGCAGACTGTGTGTATGGCTTTCCTTCATAGCTATCAGTAAGCCAGATGAAAGGATTAGGAGTCAGATTAAAGACAACCTTTGTGAGCGTACTCTCTTCATCACTTGAGATGTGCTGGTAATTTATGAGCTTTATATCCGACTGTTTGACATCGACAAGCGCCTCTTCAAGATTTCCCATCTGCACATAGCTTAGAGCAGAGAAAATATTGGAAAAGATAACTTCGTATGCCTCTCCTGCATAGGCTCTTGCATAGTCGTTGGTGAGGTAGCTCTTCAATCCTTCCAGAGAGCTCTTCACTACTCTTTTGTCCATCTCCTGGTCTGCATATTCAAGACTCTCTACTGCATTCTCATAGTCACCCTTGTAGAAATCAATGATTCCACAATCAAGCTCATATAGAACAGGATCCTCGTATTTATCGGCAAAAGCCCTGATATCGACCTCTTCAACCCCCTCAATCTGGATGAGAGCTCTAATTTTTTCAGAGGTCTTTTCGGATTTAGCTGATGTTGTACTACAGGAGACTAGTAATAGCGCTAATAGAGAGACCAAGAGAAGGCATTTCTTCATTAATACTTATAACCTTTCTTGATATACTTCTTGATTTCTGAGTTCTCACCAGTCCACACGATCTTTCCAGACTCTATGTCAATAAGCTCAGCACTTACGTAGTAGACCCTGAGCTGCTTCTTGCCAACTTCCTGGACAATTGACTTGACTGCACCCTGCATCATGAAGTCTGCGGCATCTTCATGTGCATAGGACTTCTGCTGCTCTTGTTTTGCAAACTCCATCTGATCAATGATCTCGGCTCTGGTCTCCTGCTTTGCATCTCTAGTTGCGATAAACTCGACCTTTCCACTCTTGATCATTTCATTTCTCATCTTGGTTGTGATTATTGAAGTATCAAGATGCTCAGAGGACTGATTCTTGAAGGAACCAATAGTCATCACAGGATTTCTATTATTTACAAGTCTGAAGGCCTCAAGATTTGCACTAGAAAGGCACTCATTGAGCAAGGAGCTGCAGACTATCGAGACGTCAGTATCGTTCCAATTTCCTGTAAGGTCTACAACCTCTTCTGACTCCAATCTTTCAACTGTAGGGTATGAAGCACAGGACACCATAACTAGAAGAGCCATACATAGACAAAAGATTGCTTTTCTCATTTTTTAACCTCTTATAGAAATAATTATTACGAGTTACTTTATTATACCTATTAAACAAGCTATGACATAGTATTTTCCTGAAAGTTCCGTTTCTAAATACTGTCTTTTTATTAATTTAGGATCTTTACCTAGCGACCTAATATCATTTAAATGGACATAGTTCTGCTATAAGAGAAAAATATCGACAAATAGCCCATATATCGCGTATTTGTTAGGATAGTAACATAATTGCTTCAGTCATATGCAAAAAAATGAATAAAAATTGCAAAAATATTTATAAAAAGGGTTTTCATTATTTATTTTTTTTCTCTATTATTTCTCAGGATTTTTTCAAACCGAATCTATCCACAAGGGAGAAAATACTATGAACGAAGTAACCGAAAAGGTCTATCAGAGGGCCTGCCAATTGGACCCAAACCAGAAGGAGTACCTTCAGGCTGTGGGGGTTTTCCTAAACTCTATGGACAACATTGTAGAAGATCGTCCAGAGCTTTCCTATCACAAGATTCTCGAACGTGTTATTGAGCCAGAGAGAGTTGTCATGTTTAGAGTTCCTTGGATTGATGACAAGGGCCAGCTCCAGATCAACAGGGGCTTCAGAGTCCAGCACTCTTCCGCTATCGGACCTTATAAGGGTGGTCTCCGTTTCCACGCTTCTGTAAATCTTTCAATCCTCAAGTTCCTCGGTTTCGAGCAGACCTTCAAGAATAGCCTTACCGGCCTTCCTATGGGCGGTGGTAAGGGTGGTTCAGATTTCTCCCCAAGAGGTAAGAGTGACGCAGAAGTAATGAGATTCTGTCAGTCCTTCATGACTGAGCTTTACAGACATATCGGTCCAGACACTGACGTACCAGCAGGTGATATCGGTGTAGGTGGCAGAGAAGTTGGCTACATGTTCGGACAGTACAAGAGACTTACAAACACCTTCACTGGTGTTCTTACCGGCAAGGGCCTTTCATTCGGTGGTTCTCTTATCCGCCCAGAAGCAACTGGTTATGGTCTTGTTTACATCTCAGATGCAATCCTGAAGGGCGAAGGCCTTTCTCTTGAAGGCAAGAGATGTATCGTTTCCGGTTCTGGTAACGTAGCACAGTACACTGTTGAGAAGCTCAACCAGCTTGGAGCAATCCCTGTAACCCTCTCTGACAGTAACGGTATGATCTACGATGAAGAGGGTATCACTCTCGAGAAGCTCGCATTCGTAAAGCAGCTCAAAAATGTAAAGAGAGGCAGAATTGCAGAGTATAAGGACAAGTACCCACAGTCCATTTACGTTCCACGCGACAAGCAGATTGCTAACCCAATCTGGGACGTAAAGGCTGATTACGCTTTCCCTTGTGCAACACAGAATGAGATCACAGTTGAAGATGCAAGAAACCTCATCAACAACCACATCAAGTATGTTGGCCAGGGTGCTAACATGCCATGTGCTGCAGAAGCAGAGAAGATGATGATGGATGCAGGTATCCTTGTTGCTCCAGCTAAGGCTGCAAACGCAGGTGGTGTTGCAGTATCCGGTCTCGAAATGTGCCAGAACTCCATGCGCCTTGCTTGGACAAAGGAAGAGGTCGATGCAAAGCTCAAGAACATCATGAACAACATCTACCACAATATTTCTTCTGCTGCTGACAAGTATTCTGACCACAACAACTTTATCGATGGTGCAAACATCGCAGGCTTCCTCAAGGTCGCCGATGCAATGATTGGCCAGGGATATGTTTGATAAATACAAAAACTGAATGGATTTTGCGCCAGTTTGACCGCTGGCGCTTTTCTTTTGTTTATTCGTTTCACTATTTTTTGTAGATATCTTTATAGGATTTTTTTATACTGACGCATGAGTAATTCCGTAGGGAGGCGACCATATGCTCAAGAAAGGCTTTGACAACCAGAAGTACATCACCGAACAGGCAAGATACATTCTCGAAAGAGTCGAACAGAGTGAAGGTAAGTTGTATGTAGAGTGTGGAGGAAAGCTGCTTTTTGATTACCACGCAGCCAGAGTTCTTCCAGGCTTCGAGCCATCTATCAAGATGAAGGTCTTCGAATCCCTCAAGGACAAGATCGATGTAATCATCTGTATATACGCTGGAGATATCGAAAGAAGGAAGATGAGAGCCGACTTTGGAATCAGCTACGACAGCGATGTCTTCAAGATGATCGATGACTTTGCAAAGTATGGTCTCAAGTGTTCAAGAGTTGTTATCACACGCTACGACAGTCAACCTGCCGCAATGGCTTTCAAGACAAAGCTTGAAGCAAAAGGAATCATCGTATACACCCACTCTGCTACCCCTGGTTACCCTTCTGACATCAACCTGGTTGTTTCAGATGAGGGCTATGGCAAGAATGAATACATCCCAACAGAAAAACCTATCATACTTGTAACAGCTCCAGGACCAGGAAGTGGAAAGCTTGCTACCTGTCTCAACCAGATGTATCACGAGTACAAAAATGGCAGAAAGTGTGCATACTCAAAGTTTGAGACCTTCCCTGTCTGGAACCTTCCTCTCAACCACCCAGTAAATATTGCCTATGAGGCAGCTACTGTCGATATTGGCGACTACAACCAGATAGACCACTTCCACCTCGAAGCCTATGGTGAGGTAGCAGTCAACTACAACAGAGACCTTGAAGCCTTCCCTCTTTTAAAGAGGATCCTCGAAAGAATTACAAACGAGGAGTGTGTTTTCAAGTCACCAACCGACATGGGTGTCAATAGAATCGGATTTGGCATTTCCGATGATGAGGTGTGCAAGGAGGCTGGCAAGCAGGAGATCATTCGTCGTTTCTTCAGAGCAAGAACTGAATATGCCCAGGGCATCTGTGATATAGAAACTGTAAATAGAGCAAAGGCTCTACTTGATAAGGTAGGAGTGACCATCAACGACAGAAAGGTTGTACCTGCAGCAGAAGAAGCTCTAAAGAAAGCAATTAGAGACAACAACACTGGCTACAAGGGAACAATATGTGCTGCTGCTCTCGAGCTTCCTGATGGAAAAATTGTAACAGCTCATAACTCAGCACTCATGCACGCAGGTTCTGCCCTCATTATCAATGCTATTAAAGCACTTGCTGGTATCGACAAGGACTATGACCTGATCGCTCCTTCTGTTATTAACTCTATCACTGAGATGAAGAGAGATATCCTCTCTGGCCGTGGTGTTTCACTCAATGTCGATGAAATCCTGATCTGTCTTGCAATGAGTGCAACTATAGATGCAAAGGCAATGGAAGCTATGCACCAGCTACCAAACCTAAAGGAGTGCGAGCTTCACTTTACACACATTCCTTCTGCAGGAGACCAGATAGGACTGAGAAAACTTGGCTTGAACGTAACCTCAAACCCTCTCTTCCCAACAAAGAATATATACAACCCTATCTAAAGATAGTGTTCATTTTAAGAAAGGCTCGCTGCAAGTCAGCGAGTTTTTCTTTTATAAAGAGGAAAAGCTATATAAGGTAAGAACAGGAGAAGAGAGATGAAATACGATAAGCTTGGCTTAACAGATATAGAAGTTTCAAAAGTTTCACTTGGGACCTGGGGTCTCGGCGGAGGTAGCGTATGGACCGACAAGGATTCAACAGAAAAGGAAGCAAGCAGCCTGTTATCTGAGTGTGCAGAGAGAGGAATAAACTATATAGACACAGCTCCTGTCTATGGAACCGGTGTAAGCGAAAATCTCCTTGGCAAGGCGCTCAAAGGTAGAAGAGATAAATTTGTGCTCCAGACCAAGTGCTCTCTCAATTGGAGAGGTGATGGAGGAGCTTTTCACTATGAACGTGATGGCTACACAGTAAACAACGACACATCAAGAAGTGCAATAAAGAAGGATGTTGAAGACTCCTTGAAAAGACTCGAAACCGACTATATCGATTCCATAATTGTCCACTACGTAACTGACAGATGGCCAGTTGAGGAGACCGTTTCAGCTCTGGATGAGCTTGTGAAGGATGGCAAGATCAGAGCATATGGAATATCAAATAGCCAAGTCGAGGATATTGAAAAGTATCATAGATATGGCAATCCAGCCCTTGTTCAGGAGTTCTTCAGTATCCTCTCCCCTTTCCACGGTAGAGATTATTTTCCTGCCCTTGAAAAGTATGGCATTACATTCCAAGTCTATGGCGTACTCGAAGAAGGTTATCTTACTGGACCAGAATTCCTTTCAAAAGAGTTCAAAAAGAGTGATATCCGTTCTCGCCTACCTTGGAACAGTGAAGAAAAGAGAGAATCTCTCTTGAAAGCATATGAAAAGATAAGACCTCTTACAGAGAAGTACGAAGCTTCTTTTGCGCAGCTCTTCCTTGCCTGGGCTCTTGGTGAATATGACCACCTCAATCTCCTTGTTGGCATGAGAAGAAAAGAATCTGTTTTTGACAGCACAAGAGCTTTGGATATAGACCTTGATTCAGAGGATAGAATCCTGATGGAAGAGAGCGTAAAGAGTATCCAGGAGAAAGTACTGGATAAATAAATCTATTTTTTGTGGAAAACTCTTTCAGATTCTATTATTTAATAAATATAGAGATATAGGAGGAATATATGGCAACAAAAACAACAGCAGAAAAGAGTGCAAAGCTTGCACAGAAAATAGCACCAGCAAAGAAAGCTCCAATAGCAAAAGAAGAGAAGAAATCCAACACTCATGAACTTTTCTACTCTGCAGGTAAAGGTTGGGGACTTAGAAGAAAGGGAAGCGAAAAGACAATTAAATACTATAAGACGAAGCTTGAAGGTGTAGAGGCTATAGTACGAATAAGTGATAACCAGAAAACCAGTGTCAGTATTCGTCTTAAAAATGGTAAGTTCCAGAAGTTTGATAATGCAGTGCGTGCTCTTAATTACGTAAAGGTAGCAGGAGAAGAAGATGAGGCAGAAATTTGACCATTTTTTGCCTATTTTTCCTTATGTGAAGAATTAGTGAACGAAAAAGGTGTTCTCTTCACAAAAGAAACACACTCCATTTTGTGTTATTATTTTAACACTTTTTCAAAAAACCTTTATTTAGACGCTTTAAATAGCGTTTTTTTAAGATTCAGACGAAACATGAGGGGTCAAATAAAATCTTGTAAAACACCTGAAATTACAATAAAGTGAAGACAAGAAAAAGCAAAGGGAACACAAAAAACCCTTGGGGTCGTCTCTTAATTCCAATTTAAATCCATTCAGTCACCCGTCTTCCTAGTGAAGACGGTTTTTTTGTCCTATCTGTCTTGACCTAACAAAAGGCCAAGACCACCCTTTGAAGGGAAAGGAAGAACGCTGTCGTGGACATTGGCAGAGAAGAAGCAGTACCAGCTCTGTTCGTTTTCAAGCCTGATAACCTCAGCACAGGAGATATAACCACTGGCCCAACCCCTTTCAGGAGTCTCCATTAGTACACGTTCAAACTTGAAATTTCTGCCATCGACACTTGAAAGCAAGATGAGAACAGAGCGGCTTTTCCCCTCTTTCTCATCGAACACAAAGGTACTCTGGACTGCAGCCAACGCATCAAGACAAGGAATTACCTTCACAGAGCCCACTGCAAGGTTGTTGAATCTTCCATCCGGATCTATTGAGATAATAGGATTAGGCTCAACCTTGTATGGCCCCATAAGGTTGTCGGAAGTAGCAAGACAGAAATAGGCGGCAGCCTTCTGCTTGGAATCATACATCCTAACTTCCGAGGCTCCAAAATATAGGCAGAACTTACCTTCATTGAAGATTACCTGAGGTCTTGAAACTCTAGGCTGGGAGTAGTCACTTGCACAGGGAACATCCTTTGATTCAAGTACTACTTCAGGAGTTGTCCACATTACTAGGTCATTGCTCTTCATCACAGAAATTCTGCTTATAGTGTTCTTCTTCCTTCTTTTTTTGCCCTGGTAGTCTTTATCGTGAGTCTCATAGAATAGGTAGTAGCTCTGATCCTGAATGAAGATAAAAGGGGACTGTCCCCTAACGACTATCAACCTCATGGGCTTCCAATCAAAGCCAGAATTGGAAACAAAATGCTCAACTCCTACCCAAGTGTGGGCAAACATATGCCAGCGTCCATCTGGAGACTCTTCAGGGGTAAGTACCTCAGGGTCTGAAAGACGCTGTTTATAGAAGTTACCTGATATAACTGGTTCGTCGGAGTATATATACCAGGAAGAACTTTTGAGAGTACTGAAAGGAGAAAGAGCCATTACTTTGCACTCCCCTTCCTCTCAAAGAGAATTGTTATCGCAAGAATGAAAACTGAAATAACGACAGCAGAATCTGCAATGTTATAAGTTGGCCAGCGATCAAAGCCAAACAGGCCATAGAACTTGTTGCTTATGAAATCGACAACTCTGAAATTCCTGAAGATTCTATCAATTAGATTGCCGCAGCCTCCTCCAAGGATACCAGCAAGAGCCCATCTCTGGACTTCTGTAATCTCCATCCTTGCCCTATCTGAGAGGATTATAAAGAGAAGCAGAATCATAACTGCCAGAGGAAGCAGGATGAAAAATATAACCTTCACAGCTTCATCAAGCCCTGTTCCCAAGGAAAAGGCTACTGCTGTGTTCCTGACATGAATTATTCTGAGAAAATCTCCAAGACAAGAGAAGCCTATTGAATTTTCGGGTATAGTCATCACGACAAGCTGTTTTGTCAGCTGGTCAACGATAATTATAAGTAAAGACAACAGGAGAGGCCTTGTTCTCTCTTTCATAGACCGGTTCTCCTATCTATGAAGAATGTCTCAATTCCCAAAGCCTTGTTAAGCATTCTGCCAACTGCTCTTACGCCAAATATCTCAGTCTGGTAGTGGCCTCCAGCGATTACATTGAACTGCTCTTCAAGACAGGTGTGGTAAGCTACATGGCCAATTTC
>JAILRW010000116.1 GCA_024698005.1 Sphaerochaetaceae bacterium
ATCTTTACTCTTGAGGACTGTACGACATTCTTGAAGTCAACATAGATACCCTGAGCAGTTTCTGGGCGAAGGTAGATAACGGATGCAGCATCTCTGTTAGCACCGATATGGGTCTCGAACATGAGGTTGAAGTTTCTTGGCTCTGTGAAGCTGTCGCGGTTACCACAGTTTGGACATGGAGCGTTGAGGTCAATCTGGTCAGCGCGGAAACGTGCCTTACAGATCTTACAGTCTACCATTGGGTCAGAGAAGTTTGATACGTGACCAGATGCCTGCCATACGGTTGGGTGCATGAGGATAGATGCGTCGAGGCCTACGATATTATCATGAAGCTGAGTCATCTCCTTCCACCAGAAATCACGGATGTTGTTCTTGAGTTCAACACCAAGTGGACCGTAGTCATAAGCACCATTGAGACCACCATAGATCTCAGAGGACTGGAAAATGAAACCTCTTCTTCTGCAGAGGGAAACAATCTTATCTAATGTTACATTTGGCTTGAGTTCTTCTCTTTCGTCTGCCATTTTATTTTCTCCTGAATTAATTGAATAGCTCCTGAGCTCTCTTGATTCTTCTTTCAGTCTCTTCGAGACCAAGAAGCTCAATTGAGTCATGAAGTGGTAGTGAGACAGTAGATGCTGTGATAGCAACTCTGATTGGCTGGAAACAGCCATTTACTTTGATGCCCATATCTTCTGCAAGCTTACAGACCTTTGCCTCTGTTTCAGCGAAAGGAAGACCTGCCTTGCTATCTGCAAGAACAATTTCACCAGCTTTCATAAGTGCTTCTTTGGTCTGCTCCTCAGTACACTTCTTGGCGATATAGGTTTCCTTTTCAAGACAAGGCTTATCCTCAAAGAGGAAGGCTGAGAGAGCGACACAGTCAGAAAGAACCTTCATTCTTTCCTTGAGCGCTGGAACAAGTCTCATAAGCTTCTTCTTCTCATCTTCTGTATACTCAGCAGAGATAAAGCCAGCCTTCTGCATATATGGAAGGATCAAGGATGCAAGTTCATCGTCACTCTTTGCTCTGATGTACTGACCATTGAACCAATCAAGCTTCTTGTAATCGAAGACTGCAGGAGAAACGTGGATATTCTCAAGCTTGAAGCACTTCTCGAGCTCTTCTCTTGAGAAGAATTCAGTAGAACCATCAAGTGACCAACCTACGAGGGAAACGTAGTTGAGTATAGCTTCAGGAAGGTAACCCTTTGCTCTGAAGTCTCTAACAGCTGTGTCTCCATGTCTCTTGCTTAACTTCTGACCATCCTTGCCCATTACCATAGGAAGATGGCAGTACTGTGGTGGCTCCCATCCGAATGCATTGTAAAGAAGGATATGAAGTGGGCCCGATGGAATCCACTCCTGAGCTCTCATGATATGAGTAATCTTCATGAGATGGTCATCGATTACGTTTGCAAGATGATAGGTTGGGAATCCATCACTCTTCAAAAGGATTGGATCTGGAGATACATCCTTGTTCTTTCTTGTGATATCACCCATGAGAATATCATGGAAGGTTGTCTTACCTTCTGTAGGAACTCTGAGACGAATTACGGGTTTGATACCCTGCTTCTCAAGTTCTGCTCTTTCTTCAGCGGTGAGATTTGCACAATGTCTATCATATCCCTGATACTGGCTCTTGGATGCAATCTGCTCCTGACGTACTTTTTCAAGTCTCTCTGGAGTGCAATAGCAGTAATAGGCCTTTCCATCCTCAACAAGCTGCTTTGCATACTTCTGATAGAGCTCAAGTCTTTCAGACTGGACATAAGAACCGTAAGGTCCACCAACGACAGGACCTTCATCCCACTTTACACCAAGCCAGGAGAGTGTGTCGTAGAGATCCTGGAGGGACTCGTCTGTATATCTCTCTCTATCAGTGTCCTCGATACGGAGGATGAACTTACCTCCGTTGGCCTTGGCGAAGAAATAATTATAGAGTGCAGTGCGCACTCCTCCGATGTGCTGTAACCCAGTTGGCGACGGGGCATAGCGTACACGAACTTCCATTAAAAAAGCTCCTAAAAAGTGATTTTGCTAAATAGTATTATCTTTAAAAGATTTGTACAACTTCTCTACCAAATATCCTGAATAAGATTAAGAAGATCGATTCGGCTTCTAACCCCAGTTTTAGAGAAGATATTTGCAATGTGATTATTAACAGTATTTACACTGATAGTCAGCTGTGAAGCGATCTCCTTGGCAGTGAGGCCTTCTCTGATTAAAAGAATGACATCGAATTCACGCCCTGTGATTCCATATTGCTTGAGATCATCTATGGACAACTCCTTCTTCAAATGCATGACATCATCCTGCTCTTTTTTATTAAAAGCAATGAAAAGGAAGACCAATATGACAATTGCAATTCCAAGCACACAAAGAATAATCATCAAGGATCTGAGTTGAGGGACAACTGTACCGATGAGAGCGATGGCCAAAAGAGGGAAACAGGTAGCCATTATAGAATATACGACCAGCTTTATTCCCCTATTCTCTATGCCACGAGATTTAGTCAACATTACAAAGTTGACGTATAGAAGATCGAAGATAACGAGGTTGTATGAAAGCCTGTCCAGGATTTCATATTCAGGGAAGATAAAATATAGGATACTTGAAGTAAGATAGGCAGCAGCAACCAGGAAGAAGAATACCTTTGCTTTGGAAGATAAAGGATAAGCTATTACCCAGGAAGAAAATAATGGAACAAATACCATCATGAAACTGCCATCAGCTTTTTTAAGTGATTCAAAAATAATGTAAAGTATCTTCTCCGCTTTTCCTGTAAATATAATGGAAGACCAAGAGGCAAGAATTTCTGAAAAAACTAGCCCAAGGGCTGTTGCAAGGAAAACAATAAAATAATTAGTCCAAGCATGACGGTTGGCCCTCCGTGCATAAACACAAGCGAGGGCCAGATCCATACTGACAATACTTAAAGCTGCGATTGAGGAAAGCAGTAAAATTGATGGAATCACTACTTACCTGAATATTCTTGTATTATGGCTCATATCTGCAGTACCACAGATTTCTGTAATTGCATTATTAAGCTCTACAATACCAGATGCCTTTGCACCAGTAGCCTGGACAGCAACAACATTGTAATCTCTCATTCTGAGATCAGCAGTTGCCTTCCTTGGGAAAAGCTGAAGGTGTAGGTTTGCACCCTTTGTTCCCAGATACTGTGGTGTAAATTCATAATCCTTGATTGCCTTCTTGAGATTCTCCTTGAAGAACTCAGGATCACTGATAAAGGTCTTAAGTTCACCAAGATGGAAATAGAAGTACATTTCGAAGGTTGGATTGAAGTAGCATAGTTCAATTCTTCTGTTGGAAGCGGACACTTCCATTTCCTTTATCTCTTCAATGTTAGTTCCCAGATCATCGAGTCCAAAGAGACAGAATGTCCTATCGAACTTGCCACGATTCTTCATTCTTGAAGCAAAAGAGATCATCTCCTTGAGACTCTTTGCTCCAGAACAGACGATATTAAGATTGGTAAAGCGACAGTCCTTCCTCATCTGGGAAAAGAAGAGAGCCTCAGCCTCTGTTGCTGTAACAAGCAGCATTGTACCCTTGAATTCTGTAGTTTTCTTCTTTCTTAACTGCATTTTACTTATCCTCCTCTACGTCAGAGACAAAGTAGAAATCACTTGTGATTGGAAGTGATCCATAAGCACCCTGGAGATATCTCTCTCTAGCACTTGCCTTACCCCTAGCCTTTCTGAAATCAGCAAGTGAGTAGTATTCAGTACTTGATTCATGATTCTTCTGTGCGAACCAGACTGCATCCTTTCTCAGGAGGTCTTCCTTCAAGAGAGATGGATTACAGTCGACTACGAGCATCTGGCTGTCCTTGTTGCAGTTCTCGAAGATTTCGACAAGGTGACAAAGTACATCTGGATGCAAGAGCATTCCGAAGTCGTCGATTACCAGAAGCTTGTGAGAAACAAAGCTTTCGAAGAATGCAACAGCAAGGAGTGTAAGTCTTCTCAAAGAAAGTGACTCCATTGCAAAGATGTTGGAATAACCATCAGCCTTCTTGTTGTTGATGTAAACATGTGTAAAGGAAACTTTACCATCTTCTCTTACGCCTACACGTCTGATATCAGTAATATCGACAGCCCAGAAGAACTCTATAAGCTGTTCTTTCCAGGATGGATGCTCTGTAAGGAGCTTTGCAATATAGCTCTCAGCTGCCTGAGATACACCCATTGGAAGGAGGTTGAGGCTATCTGTGAACCAGGAATAGAGCTCCTGACAGGTCTGTCCACCATTTCTTGCTGCCTGACCGAGGAAGGAGTTGTCCTGGCTGATCTTTCCAGAAAGACGCTTCTTTTCGCCTCTGTAGAGCTTGCCAAACCTGTAGTCGTATGCATCCTTCTCTGTGTTGTATAGTCTTTCGAACATCAACTTCTTTGAACCGTTGATTGTATAGTAGAGAGACTCTTCGTAGATCCTCTCACTACTTGCAGCAAATGTATAGTTTGCAATGATCATTGGTTTTTCATCATTGCCTTCCTCTCCCTTATCAAGAAGGACATCGATGGAAATTGTTGCTGGGGTTGTCTTGTCAACACCATATGCGAATGAAGTACCTCTAAGAGAACTTGCGAGTACATTCTCAACATCATCACTAGCTGTAACAATTCTGTTAAGAACTTCAAGTGCTCTTACAAATGAACTTTTGCCAGCACCATTAGGACCAATAATTGCACTGGTCTTGATTGCCTTGATCTTGTCATTAATACGAATGACCTTGCTGTCGTCGAGCCTGTTGTCCCTGAGCCCTTCGAAGCTGATTGTCTGTGCATCCTTCACGGATTTGAAGTTTGCAATAGTCATGTTCAACAGCATTGACTACCTCCTATTCTATCTCCTGTGCGAAAAAATCACACATTTTCATTGCGACATCTGGATACTTGTTGAGCTTTCTATCCAGTTCACTTATGAGCTTGACATCTCCATGGCAATCACTTGCCAGAAAGTCTACAACTCCCATGGAGAGATATCTCTGACCCTCCTTTGTTGGAGTACCTGAAGCGTTGACCTGGATCTTTACCTTGAGCTCCTCTACCAGAGCTCTCATAACATCACTATCAGGCCTGAGCCAGCGGTATCTTTCTATGTGAGCAATTATGATCTCATAACCTTTATCTTTAACTCTTCTTAGAACGTTAAGGTAATCCTTGGTCATATGGTCTGTGAACGTTTCACAGAGTGCATACTTGCCAAACATTGGGATCAGATCGATTTCTTTCTGATCTATAACGTAGTACTCAGAGCCCAAATAGGTCTGAAGATCATATTTCTCTGCCTTCTCCGTTGCCCATTCAAAAGTCTTCTGGATAAGGTCTCTTTTTGTATGTACATATGGATTGTCTATATGTGGAGTAAAGACAATTCCACCTAATCCTGTGTTCGCATATGTCTTCAACATCTTTCCATAAAAAAGCTTGCTTTGACGAGAATCATCTACGCCTGGAAGAAGATGAGAATGAATATCTAGAATTATCATGATTGAATTTTATTCTTCCCTCCATTCAAAAGGCAAGAGAGCTTAAAAAATTTAAAATATTTATAAAAAATAGCTTTATAGCAAAATTAAAACAGCTAAAACGAGGGTAAATATACGCAATTTACCCTCATTTTTTGTCTTTATACCTATTTTATAGGATATTAATTGTAAAAAAGAACATATAAATACTTAACATATATTAAGTATCAATTATCCATTACCATAGCAAATATATTTTCTTTATTATTCGTACCTAGTTTTTCAAGCTGTCGGTAGGCGATTTCATTCTGGCTTCTCAAACCTTTCATACTGACGATCAATTCCAGAACTCTACTGTCAGCACTCTCTTTATATATCTTTTCCAACAGGTCGATTGCTGAATCGATATTTCCAAGTCTTGCATCAAGAATTGCAGCGTTGATACCTGAAGGCAGGTGTGAATACTGTTCATAAAGTCTCATGAATTCATTCCTTGCCACTTGGGTATCATCCTTTACCAACTTGTATGCAAGCTTGGCTTCTTTGAGTTTTGGTTCGTTCTTCACTAAAGTAAATTTCTCTGTTTTTTTATGTGGAACCAGCTGCTCAATTATTCTGTTTTCAAAACTGTCGATCAGTCTCTTTGCAATATAGACTGGATCTTTTGCAAATTTTATATAGACTGTTGCACTTGTACTTTCTTTTTTAGAGCCAGATAAGTTCTTTATTGAATAGATTTCCATTGTTCTTGTATCGATGATGGTATATGTAATGGACATGGAAACAGTCTGATAGAGGATATATTTATAATTAATCACATCATCATACCCTCCACTTGAGTTCTTTACTCTTCTTATATACTCATCTACCTCTACAGCTTCATCCACATGGGAACTTACAATTTTTGGAATAATAATCGCATCTACATTATATTTATCCAGCATCCAACTTATATCAAGGCCATTTTTGGAAGCTGCAATTATTGCATCTGTTATGTTGTGATCAATTATATTGAAGTACTTTGTTCCGCTTAAGGTGTCCTCGAAGGCTTTTGTTACGTAATCAGCAGTAGCATCAATGAAGTATTTCTTATTGAACGAAGAAACGCAGCCGACCTCAAAATCATGAAATCCATCAGTGCTTCTGACAAACGGAGTCAAACTCTTCATATCAGAAACAGGGACACAGGAAGCAATACCCACTGTACCAAAAGAAGACATATCAACTTCTGAAGGTGCAAGATAATCTATTTTCACTCCTGTCGTACAGGAGATCAGAAAAAAAGGGATAACCAAAAGAAATAATAGAAAGCGTTTCATACCATATATTATAAGGTAAAACTTAAATATTGTTTCAATGAACATTTCTCTTTCAACAGTTAACATTTGGTATTATAAATAGAGAAACAGACACAGTCAGGAGGTAGGTATGGCCTACAAGAGAGTTTCCGATTTCGACGACGATGAACTAGACAGACTTGAAGATGAGTATTTCAGAAAAGGTGGGGACGATCTTGATGATAGATACTCAGATAGAGAGTACAGAATCGACTTCGACACTTTCGATGATAGAGAAGAAGAAGATGGATATGACAATGACTCAGAATCAGAAAATGATGATATCTTTGGCCACGGCTTCTCTATCGATAATGACGACGAAGAAGAAAGCCAGTATGAGGACGAGAAAGACGAAAGGTTCGATATCGATTTCTGAGTGATTTTCTTTTCTCAGTATTCAAAGAGAGCTCCAATGGGCTCTCTTTTGTTGTTCCTAAAAATTATTTAAATTTCTAAATGTTTCTATAAATAGTATCTTGACAATAGAATGTTTCTATCTATAATAACAAAGCATAAGGAATTTACATTATGAAAAAGTTATCTATTGCTCTCGTTGTTCTTCTCGTTTCTGCACTTCTTTTTGCTGGTGGCGCAGCTGAAAAAACCAATACCTACAAGATAGGTGTATCAAAACTACTTGCCCACCCTGCTCTTGATTCAATTGAACAGGGTATCAAGGATTACCTTGCAACCACAGATTTGAATTGTGATATCCACTGTGAAAACGCTAATGGTGATATTTCAACCTGTGCTTCTATCGCTCGCCTCTTTAAGGATGAGAATGTTGACGTTGCTGTTGGTATCGCAACTCCTACTGCACAGGCTATCGCAAATGCTCTTCCTAATACACTTCAAGTCTTTGCAACTGTTACAGATCCAGTTAGCGCTGGTCTCACAGGAGAAGGCTGCGAGAATATCTGTGGCGTATCCGACATGGTACCAGTTGAGGCTCACCTCACACTCCTGATGAATATCACTGGCTGCAAGAGAGTTGGTATGATCTATACCTCTGGTGAAGCTAATGGCATCGTACTGATGGAAGCTGCAAAGACAGCTGCTGAAAAACTTGGACTTGAATTCGTTCCAGTTTCAATTGCCAACTCTGCAGAAGCAAAGATGGCTGCACAGTCTATTGTTGGCAGAATCGATGCAATGTATGTTGCAACAGACAACACAGTTATCTCTGCTATCAACGGTGTTGCTGAAGTCTGTGCAAAGGAAAAGGTTGCCCTCTTCTCTGCTGACACTACCTCTTCTTTCAATACTGAAGTTCTTATCGCTGGTGGCTTTGATTACTACAAGTCTGGTATTCTCACCGCAAAGCTCATTGAAAAGGTTCTCAAGGGAACAAAGCCATCTGAAATTGGCACACAGTACCTCGACACCGATTCTCTCGAGATCTACCTCAATCAGGATGTAGCAGATAAGATTGGCGTAAAGCTTCCTGAAGATCTCATCAAGAGTGCAAAGTACTATGTTAAGGGTGGCCAGCTAGAAACTAGATAACAATTGCTCATATACAGAAACAGGAAAGGGATGACCTTTCCTGTTTTTTATTTACTTGAACACTTTCTTGATACTGTCGTAGTGCAGGAAAATACCTTTTTGGGCAAGTTCCTTGATTTCACTAAGGGTTGCAAACTTTCCGCCCAAGGTCTCGTCCTTCTGCAGCTTGAGTTCAGACTCATCTACATCCAGCTCGAAACGATATATATCGACAATATAATTCTGTCCCTTGTTCTCCCTGTGGTAGCAGAATTGATATCCACCCTTTGCAGAGGAAACATCCAATCCTGTCTCTTCCCTGACCTCTCTTATTACTGCCTCTAGGCTAGTTTCTCCAGACATGACTCCACCACCTGGAACTTCCCACCAGCCAGCAGCCCAGGCTTTGTCCATTGAGCGTTGTGTTATCAGATAGCTACCATCAGGGCGTTTGATAACACCAAGAACAGAGAGGTAATAATCACCATCTGCCATTGTCCAATCGTTTCTAAGCATCTTTCTGCCTGTCTTATTCTTGTTTATGTCGTATATATCCCAATATTCAATTTTATTGCTCATGTGAAATGATTATAAAAGCATTCCAAACAAAGTGAAAGAGAATTAAAAAACATGTAGCGTTTCTCTAGACAGAATCATTGTAATAACATATCATCACACTATCGACCTTGGAGGGAACATGATAGAAGGAATTTTCGTCGAAGGCCTTATCTTCTCGATAATGACTCTCGGCATCTTGATAAGCTATAGAATTCTCGATCTTGCAGATTTGACCTGTGATGGTTCTGTTGCCGCTGGCGCTGCAACTGGTGCTATGTGTATCATTGCAGGCTGGGGCATCGTCCTTTCGATGGTTACAAGCTTTGTAGTAGGTGTCCTCTGTGGACTTTGTACTGCTGTAATCCACAACAAACTTAAAATACCTGGATTGCTCGCTGGTATTCTCACAATGACCATGCTCTATTCAATAAACTTGAGAATCCTAGGAAACAAAGCTAACGTACCTCTTGTAAAGGTCAGAACCCTCTACAGAGTATTCCCAAAGGCTTTTTCCTTCCTTCCCTCTTCATTTGCTGCTCTTCTTGGTACCTTCATCCTTGTTTTTATCATTGCTGCAATCCTTGTTGCCTTCTTCAAGACAGACCTTGGAACAAGCCTTGGTGCGCTTGGAAGTAACGAGCAGGTAATTATCTCACTCGGTATGGATCCAGCAGTTTTGAAGTACATTGGACTTGGACTTTCAAATGGTCTCATCGCCCTTTCCGGTGCTATGCTTGCACAGTATCAAGGTTTTGCAGATGCAAATCTTGGTCAGGGCATGGCAGTTCAGGGACTGGCAGCAATAATGCTTGGCGAGTTCCTTTTCAAGACAAATAGAATTGAACTTATTACACTTCGTGTAGCACTTGGCTCGATTGCATATAAAGCCCTTATGTTCCTTGGCAGAAAATATGGACATATCGTCGGAATCACCCCAAACGACTTCAAACTGCTCACAGGACTTCTGGTAATCTCATCAATGCTCATTGCCTTTACAAGACAAAAGAGTGCTGAAGATGCAGCAAAGAAGAAGGCACTATCAAAAATCAAGGAGGCTCATAATGCTTGATCTTGAACATGTAACAAAAGTTTTTGAGCCTGGAACTGTCAATGAAAAGCTCGCGCTTGAAGATATAAACCTTCATGTGGACAAGGGGGATGTAATCTGTCTTATCGGTTCAAATGGATCTGGCAAATCAACTCTCTTCAACTCCATTTCAGGATCCTTCCCTGTAACTGCTGGAAAAATCACTCTAGATGGAAAAGATATTACGAAGATGCCTGAGTACAAGAGGTCCTTCCAGATTGGAAGAATTTTCCAAGATCCAACAAGGGGCACAAGTGGAAGCATGTCAATTCAAGATAATATGATGCTTTCCATGAGCAAGGGCATGAAGGGTCTGAAATACTCTATGAGCAAGGAAAACCTCAAGCTTTTCAAGGAACTTGTAAAGCCAATTGGCCTTTCTGATAGACTGAAGGACAATGTAGGTCTTCTCTCAGGTGGCCAGAGACAGGCACTTACTCTCATCATGGTCTGCATGTCAAAACCAAATCTTCTCTTGCTCGACGAACACACTGCAGCACTTGATCCAAAGAATGCGCAGGTTGTAATGAATCTCACCGACGAGTACATAAAGAAACTTGGACTTACCTGCATCATGGTCACACACAACATGCAGTTTGCTATTGAATTTGGAAACCGTCTTATCATGATGGATGAAGGAAAGATCATACTTGATGTAAAGGGTGAAGAAAAGAGAAAGCTCTCTGTGCCTGACCTTGTTATGGAATTCAGAAGAAAGAGAGGCAAGAGTTTTGCTTCTGATCAAGGATTGCTTGTTTAATTACTATGGATGATAAAGAAAAACATATGTTTTCGGGCCAGTTCATTTTTGGACTGGTCTTTCCTCTTCTTGTCGAACACGTTCTGAATCTATCCATTGGTATCGCAGATACTATGATGCTAGCATCTTCGGGAGAAGCACAGGTAGGAGGAGCGAGTCTAATAACCGCAGTCTCAAACCTATTCTTTGCCCTCTTCCAGGCCTTTGCGACTGGAGGTGCAGTAGTTGTAAGCCA
>JAILRW010000150.1 GCA_024698005.1 Sphaerochaetaceae bacterium
TTTCCTAACAGCACCCTTGCCAGAGACTAGACGAGCAAAGTAATCGAGCACTACTTCATAAAGTGGTGTGGCTGTTACATCCAGACCGAATATTGTCTCATTTGAGAGCAGACTCTTGAGAGAAGTATCAAATGGTCCTGTATCACCAAGCTTTATTCCTGCAACGATTGGCTGCACAGTTGGAAGCATTGGATCTGGGGATGGAGTGAATGCATTTCCTTCATCATCAACACCCAAGAGGTATCTGAGCCACAGAGCATATACAAGAGGTGCAACCTTCAGATCCTTTACATCCAACTTGTCAGAAGCAATATATGCTTTGATAGTCTCACCAATTCTTATGGAAAGCTTCTGGGAAGTATCTGTTGCAATTCTCTGAGGAGTATCTGGCATGAATGGGTTAGGGATTCTGACGCCAAGTACTTCATCTATGAAGGCCTTTGGATCGATGATGCCAGGGTCTGTAACTACCGGAAGACCTTCCTTGTAGCCTAAGATTTCAACCATCTTCTTTAAGTCTGGATCCTTCATCTCGTTTGCAATGAGGTTGTAGCCAAGAAGACAGCCAGAAACTGCGAGAGCAGTGTGGAGAGGGTTGAGGCAGGTGCATACCTTCATCCTTTCAACCTTGTTGACTGTATCTCTGTCGCAGAAGTAGACACCAGCTTTTTCCAGTGCAGGGCGACCGTTAGCAAAGCTATCTTCAATTACCAGGTACTGTGGCTCCTCAGCATTAACGAATGAAGCGATGTATGTGTGCTTGTCTGTGATGATAGGTTCTGCATCCTCATAACCATCCTTTTCAAGCATTGCCTTGACTGAGTCATCTGGTCGAGGTGTGATCTTATCGATCATAGACCAAGGGAATGAGACGCACTTCTCGTTACTGAGGTAGTTAACAAAGCCTTCAGTTACTTCTCCCTTTGCCTGATATGCCTTTGCAATTGTTACCATTGCCTTCTTGAGCTTTTCTCCGTTATGGGAGCAGTTGTCCATTGAGACAAGTGCAAGAGGGGCTTTGCTCTCTAGGTATCTTTCATTGAGAAGAGATGTGAGACGGCATAGGAACATACCTGCATCCTTCAAAGGAGCACTGAAGTCCTTTTCATAACCCTTGAAGAGAGTTCCATCTGGAGCATAGAGGGCGTACCCCTTTTCTGTGATAGTGAAGCTAATCATCTGGAGGGTAGGGTTCTTTATAGCCTTTCTGAGCACTTCAAAATCTTCACTTGCTGGATCCATCTTGTTTGCTGAAACTACAGAGCCTATGATCTCCTTTGCAATTGAACCATCAGCTTTAAGTGTAACAGCTGTTGTAAGAGAGTCATGTGGTTTGTAGATTCTGTCGATGATCTCAAAATCAAAACCTTCGCCAACTACAATACCTGTGTCCATAAGACCACTATCAAGGAGTCTCTGGCAAAGACCTGCAGGGAAGATGCGGAAGATGTTTCCTGCACCGAAATGGACCCACTGAGGTCTTTCCTCTGTGTTCTTTCTGATACTCTGTCTGTCGTAGGTGTATAGCTTGTAACCCTTCCAGAGAGAACTATTTCTTACTTCTTTTTCGTTAAGCTTCATACAAACCTCTATTTGAAATATTGTGGAAATTGATTCTTGAGAATCTCGAGCTCATCTACAAGTCTTGATAGATGTTGTCTGTCCAAGTCCAGTGCGCCCTCGATATCCTTGTTTTCTATGTGCTGGATAAGTGCTGTGTGTTCAGCCATTACCGACTCTGCGATTCCTTCAGCCTTGTATGAAAGGATTCTGATTCTTCTCTCGTTGCCAGTGTGGGAAGATAGGACCTTCCAGCACTGTTCAAGTCCTGTCTCTGTGTAGAAGAGATGGTGCATCTCATCATCAGTACTGAAGAATTCAAGATAATCCTGACTGAGGAGTGCTGCCTTCTGTTTTAGAAGGATACTCTTTAGCTTTGTAACAAATACTTCGAGCTCTATTGGAGTCCTTTCTTTCTTTATGGCAGCTTCCAATGCTCCAAGTTCAAGCGAAGAGCGCATGAACCTTTCCTGCTTGATCAAATCTGTACTGAGAAATGAAACGCGAGTGCCACTCTGGGGGAAGATATCAACCAGGCGATACTCTTCTAGGCGGAGTAGGGCATCACGAACTGGGGAGCGGGAAAATCCCATCTCCTCAGTAAGCTTTGACATGTTTATCTCCTGGCCTGGAAGAAGTTCAAGGTTGACTATCCTTTCTCTGAGGTACTCATAGATTCGGATATTGGCCTTTACTGAATCTCTTTTCATCCTCTTTTAGCTGCCTTATCGATAGCTTCCCAGAGACCGAGAATGTATTCAGCACCGAGTGCTCTATCATAAAGACCATAGCCTGGCATGCACTTTTCACCCCAGATGGTTCTGCCATGGTCAGGTCTTATGATTCCATCAAATCCAGTATTGTGAAGAGCCTTTACTGCCTCGTAGAGGTCGAAGGAACCATCTGCCGAAAGATGAGCAGCCTCTTCAAATACTCCATTACCGAAGTGGTGAAGATTTCTGACGTGTGCAAATGGAATTCTTCCCTTACATGCCTTGATGATATCGACAAGGTCATTATTTGGATTGGAACCAAGGGAGCCCATACAGAATGTGATGCCATTGTATGGCTTATCTACAGCCTTCAATAACTTCAGAATCTTTTCCTTGCCTGTAATGATTCTTGGAAGGTTGAATACTGGCCATGCTGGATCATCAGGGTGGATACCCATCTTGATTCCATACTTTTCACAAACAGGTCCGATAGCTTCGAGGAAGTATACGAGGTTGTTGAAGAGTTTTTCTTCATCAACGTCCTTATATGCTTCAAATAGTTCCTTGACCTTTTTTAGTCTTTCTGGCTCCCAACCTGGCATCACAAAGCCGTTGGAAGAGGATGTTGTCTGATCGAAGAAGGTCTGTGGATCGATCTTATCAACTACCTTCTGGTCGTATGCTAGGACAGTTCCTCCATCAGGACGGACCTTTGCAAGATCTGTTCTGGTCCAGTCAAAGACAGGCATGAAGTTGTAACAGACCATATCGATGCCATGCTTGCCGAGAGCTTCAAGAGACTTGATATAGTTATCAATATGTCTGTCTCTCTCTTTTGTACCAATCTTGATTGCATCAGAGACGTTAACAGATTCTATGCCTTCAAGCTTGAGGCCAGCTTTTTCAACAATGCTCTTGAGTTCTACAACTCTCTCTTCAGGCCACTCTTCACCAGCAGGGATGTCATAGAGTGTTGAGATTACACCAGAAACACCTGGAATCTGTCTGATCTGTTCAAGTGTAACAGAGTCAAAACCAGGACCATACCAACGAAGTGTCATTTTCATAAGTCAATTACTCCTATCAACTAATATATTAGTATATTTATTGATATATGGCAATGATATTTTTGACTGTTCTTCAATAGGGGCAAATGTTCTATACTTTCATGAGAGGTTGCAAAATGGATGAAATGTTGAAATACCAGACTTCAGATAGATGTGAACTATTAATTGATGAAGAGGATGAGAGCTTCTGGGCTGTTGTAGGTGAGCGCATTGTAACAATGGGTGGCTCTGTTTCTTTCTTGACTGCTGTGCTTGATTGTGATTCAGAAGAACCTGCATTGTGGATTACGGATTCATCAATTTACTCATTGCTTACTGGAGACTGTGATAGTGAAGAGCTTGAAATAGCTGCAGAAAAAGGGATAATTGAAGATATTTTCAAGGCTCCATATCAGGATGAGATAGCTGAACTCTTTACTATGGTCAATCAGAAGGCTGATGAAAGAAGATGAATAAACTCTTTCTTTATCTTTTCCTCTTCGGTGAAATCGTCTCCTTTCTACTCAATGAATACATCTCATTTTCTACCTACTTCTATAAGAAAAGTGGTAAGGCCACGCTGCCTGAATTTGCAAGAAAGTATATAGATGAGAGCACTGAAAAGAAGAGCGATGAATACTACAAGGCACGTTTTGTCTTCAGCCAGGTGAGAGGATTTTGTCTTTTTATCTTCTCTCTCTTGCTTGTATTCTTGGGATATTATACTTGGCTTTATAATCTGCTCGAGATTAATAACCTGTATATTCAGAGTGTTCTGTTTCTAGTTCTACTTTCAGTTCCAGGAGAGCTAGTTGATATTCCATTCTCTCTCTATGGTGAGTTTGTAATTGAAAAGAAGTTCGGTTTTTCAAATACAAGCTTCAAGCTGTGGATCAGCGACCTTGTAAAGAATACTCTGATCGAAATCATAATGAGTTTGCTACTATACGGTGTTCTAGTATTCATCTTGATGAAACTACAGAGTGCATGGTGGTATGTAGCAGGTACATTCCTTGTTATCTTTTCTCTCCTCCTTACTGTTGTATATCCAATCTGGATTGCACCTTTGTTCAACAAGTTCGTTCCTCTTGAAGAGGGTAGCTTGAGATGTAAGCTTGAGAAGCTGCTCTCTGAAGAAGGTTTTTCTTTGAAGAAGGTGTTTGTTGTAGATGAGAGCAAGAGAAGCAACCACAGCAATGCCTATTGCTCTGGTTTTGGAAGGAACAAACGTATAGTCCTATATGATTCACTGATAAAGACATTGGATGAAGATGAGATCGTTGCAGTATTTGCACACGAGCTTGGACATGCAAAGAAGAAGCATATAATTAAACGACTACTATCTTCTTTTGCATTATTATTTGTAGTTCTATATCTTGCTTCTCTTCTTCTAGGAAATAATCTGATGTACACAACCTTTGGATTTGAGTATATGAACCCTGTTGTTGGTCTCTTCCTCGTATTCCTCATCTTCGGTAGCTATCCTAGCTTCTTGTCCTGGATAGGGAATATCTTCTCAAGGAGAGATGAAAGAGAGGCTGATATGTTTGCAAAAGAAAAGCTGGGAAGTGGAGAAAAACTTGCTTCAGCTTTGATGAAATTGCAGAAGCAGAACCTTTCCAATACCCAGCCATCCAAAGTGGAAGTATTCTTCAGATACTCCCATCCAACTGTATATATGAGAGTTGAATACCTGCTTGAGGATTAAATTTCCTCAAGCACTTTGATCAACTCTTTTACTGATTCTTCAGTTGTTGCCCAACTAGTTGCTACTCTGATTACAGTATTATCATCATCATACTTCTCCCAGAATCCATAGGAAACATGTTTTCTAAGCTCGTCAATCTTCTTGTTTGGAACGATAATGAAACACTGGTTGGTGGGGGTTCTGTAAAGCAATGATAGTTTTTCTGATGACTCAACAGAATCCTGTATAAGTTTTGCATATTCAACAGCATCCTTACCAATTTCAAGATATAGCTTGTCCTTGAAAAGTTCATCGAATTGGATGCCTAGAAGTCTTCCCTTAGCAAGAAGGCCACCATGCTGCTTCTTTGTGGTCAGGAAGTGGCTGACAAGATTTTTATCTGGAATGACAATAGCTTCGCCAAATAGTGCACCACACTTGGTGCCTCCGATATAGAAGATGTCAGTAAGCTTTGCAAGATCTTCAAGTGTGACATCGTTCTCTTTGCTTGCGAGTGCGTATGCAAGTCTTGCTCCATCTACATAGAGAGGGAGGGAATAGGAGTGAGCGACATCAGATAGCTCTTCAATTTCTTTCTTGGAGTACAAGGTGCCATATTCAGTTGGCTGTGAAATGTATACCATGCCAGGCTTTACCATGTGCTCATGGTTTTCATCCGCATAGTAGGTCTCGAGATACTTCTTTAGCCCAGATGCATTCATCTTGCCTCTTTCTGCTTCAATTTCAAGAACTTTGTGTCCACTAGCTTCAATTGCACCTGCCTCGTGGAGTGCAACATGACCTGTCTTTGCAGAAACAACACCTTCATAATTTCTTAGTATTGCATCGATGCAGGTTGCGTTTGTCTGTGTGCCACCGACCATTAATTCTACCTGTGCCTCTGGGCAGTTGCAGGCTTTTCTGATTCTATCACAAGCAGAGTCAGTATATGGGTCAAGCCCATATCCTGGAGTTGATTCAAGGTTGGTTTTAACTAGAGTCTGAATGATATTTGGATGTGCTCCTTCCTGATAGTCAGAAGAGAAGTAGAGAATTTTATTCATAATTATTATTCCTTATCAATTCTAGAAAAAGAGCCTACATTTTATATAAGTTAAAGTCAAATAGAGAAAGATTTACAAATACAGCAAAAAAAATTTAAAATTCTGCGTTTTTTTTTAAATTGTAAAATTAATTTCATAATCTAGGCATATTGTTGAAAAATAATAAATAAAAATTGTATTATTATTAACATTAACAGAAAATAGTTTCATAGAGGTTTTATGAATAACAAGGGAAATTCAAAACTCCAGGTTCTTATTGAGCGGAACATTGTCGATTTTAAAGAGCAGGAAAAGAAAGTTGCCAATTATCTTCTCGAACATGAAGATGAACTTTTAAAACTTTCTGTAGGAGAGATTTCTTACGGAGCCAATGTTTCTAAGGCAACAGTTGTTCGTTTCTGCAAGTCTTTGGGTTTCTCAGGTCTTAAAGAGTTCAAGATATTCTATCAAAGCGGCAGTACTTCAGTTGATGAGGTCGAAGAACTGGACTGGTCCAGCAAGGACACTCAGATTACTGAGCTTCTGCTAGCACACTCTGTAAAGGCAATAGAGGGCAGTTTGTTCAATAACAACTCCTCATCCTTTACCAGGGCTGCTGATATTCTTATGAAGGCAAAGAATATCATTGTAATCGGAGTAGGTGGTAGCAAGATCATTACTCAGTACTTCTATACAGAGATTTCACGTCTTGGCAAGAGAGTTACAGTGCTTGCAGACCACTTCGAACTTTGTCAGATCCAGCATAATTTACAGGATGAGGATGTAATCTTCTGTATCTCCTGTTCTGGTGAAACAAAGGATCTTGCTGACTTCGTCATAAAGGCAAAGAGTGAGAATGCTTCAGTTGTAGCACTTACTAACAATCCTGATTCTACAATCGCAAAGAATGCTGATGTTATACTCAAGGCAACCCCAGAGAACTCTTTCATGGACGAGGAGAATATGCTATCTCGTCTTTCCCAGTTCTCTGTTATCAACGCACTATTTGTAATGATTGCGGTCAGATGTGGTAAGGATGAAACATTCAGAAATGAATTTGACCGTCTTTCCAATTACAGGAATTTTATATCTTAAATAGACATTAAATACACGTTCTGTCTTGAAGTACTTCTTGTTTTGAGGTATGAATTAAGCCATTGTTTCTTTGGAGGCTTGTTTTGGGAAACGGCAGACTTGTCAAGGAGGGAATTCAGGATGGGTTCCCTATTTTTCTTGGCTATTTTTCTACTTCTTTAGCTTTTGGATTGCTCTGCAGATCTAGCGGATTTAACGTGCTGGAGAGTACTTCTATAAGCATGTCCAACTTTTCAGGTTCTGGCCAATTCTTGATGATTAACCTATTCAATGCTGGTTCATTGATGGTTGAAATTGTCCTCTCTGTTTTCTTCTTGAATACAAGATATATGTTCATGGCATCCTCTCTCTATCAGAGATTGGAAAAGCCAACTTCCTTCTGGGGTAGGATGATGTGTGGTTTTGGAACCACAGATGAAATCTTTACAGTTGCTTCATTCAAGAATAGGAAACTGGAGTACTCCTATCTTGCAGGCTTGATCTTCACAAGTTATTCAGGCTGGTGCAGTGGAACTTTCATCGGATATCTTGCAGGAAATTTCCTTCCTGATGTAATTCAGAAGGCTGCTGCGATCACATGCTATGCAATGTTTGCATCCCTGCTAGGTGGTGAAACCAGAAGAAATTTCAAGGCTCTAATTGCTCTTATGATTTCTGGAGGTGTGAATTCATTCCTCATTCTTGTTTTCAAGCTGGGAACTGGAATTTCCTTCCTGATTTCAATGTTGATCACAGCAGTAGCTGCTGCATTTATCTATACCGATGAGGAGGCAGGCGTATGAAACGTGGTGTTCTTATGATAATTCTTTGCTCGATAGCAACCATGCTGCCAAGAATTCTCCCATACTTCATGCCTTTCCTTTCCCGTCTACCAAAGTTCATCAGAAAGTGCATGAATCTCTTGCCAGTTGCCGCACTCGGTGCTCTTATCTTCCCCCTGGCCCTCACAGACTTTGGTTCAAGCTGGTATGCTGGCTTTGGTGGTGTAGCGCTTTCATTCCTGGTCGCTTATCTAAAGGCGCCAATGATTGTTTCCATTGTCGTAGCGCTGGTATCAACAACACTTCTTCTGATCATTTAAGACAAAGAAAGCAGCCATTGTGGCTGCTTTTCTATTTGCAAGAAGAAAGGCTCAATTTGCTACTGTATTTCGCTTGATCTTTCTTGTTGTAGTTTCCTGCATTCTTTCTTCAAGAATTGTTATCTTGTCGATTCTCTTGTAAGCAAGCAATGTGAGGTTTACTTTCTTTACTTCCTTCTCGATATCTTCCTCGATCTCCTTTGCACTCTTTCCTTTATAGTAGTCAGTGGAAGGGAAGATAACTGCTTCGATCTGCTCAGCTGGAACATCCTTCTTGGCCATATAGCCTCTTACCATGATCTGTTCAATTGCAGGATTGGTCTGGAATGCATCTTCGATCTCTTCAGGATAGACATTCTTGCCACCTTCAGTGACGATGAGATTCTTAGCTCTACCACGGATAAAGAAGTAGCCTTCCTTATCAATACTGCCAAGGTCACCTGTCTTAAGATATCCATTCTCATCAAAGAGCTCATCTGTGTGCTCTTTGTCGAGGTAGTAGCCTGGAGTGACATTTGGTCCCTTTACCCTGATTTCACCAACGCCCTGTTCATTAGGCTCTGCGATGATGACATCCATACCTTTGAGTGCCTTTCCGATAGATGCAGTCTTGAAGTGTTCTTTTGGGTTGAGAGTAACAACTGGAGCACATTCTGTAAGTCCATATCCCTGGACGAAGTCAAGGCCAAGCTGATTGTACTTCTTGAACACTTCAGGGGCTAGAGGACCTGCACCACAGATAAGAAGGTTGTTGTGGTCAAGACCAAGCTGAGAAAGGATGTTCTTTCTGAAGAAGCCCCTAAATGGAGTGAAATTGAAGTGCTGCTTTGTAAAACCATTTATGCTCATCATGACATGGAGTATTGAGTATACAAATTTTCCTTTCTTTTCCATTCCCTTTTCAATACCAGCAAGGAGCTTGTTATAGAGAAGAGGAATACCCATGAAGATTGTTACATGGCCTTTCTTCAGGTCATTAAGCATACGAGAGATGATGATGCCGTGACCGAAAAGGCACTCAGCACCATGCTTGATTGTCTCCAGAAGAACTGTAGTACAGCAGTAGCTGTGGTGAAGAGGTAAAAGTGCATAGAGAGTATCTACTTCAGAACACCCCATACCATCAGCAACAAGGTAAGTATCAGATACAATATTTTTATTTGTCAGCATTGCTGCCTTTTCGTTACCTGTTGTTCCACTGGTAAAGAGGAGGGCAGCAAGATCATCATCAGAGATTTTGACATTGTCGTGGAGTGCTTTTGGATTTGCACCAATGATATTGGAAAATCCTTCAATTTCTCCCTTCAAGGTCATCATGCCCTTGAGATTCTTGAACCACTCATCTTCTTTATCAAGCTTTTTGATTACATCCTCATCGGCAAGAATATATGAACAGCCAGCAAAGGAAGAAAGTTTCTGACAGCGATCGACATGCATCTGGTTATCAACAGGTACTACAACTGCACCACAGTAGTTTGTAGCGAGATAACCTAGACCCCACTGTATGGAATTCTTACCATTGAGAAGGATCCTGTCTCCTTTGCTGACGCCATCTTCTATCATCTTTGAACCGATCTTTACAATCAGGTCTTTAACTTCTCTATATGTAAAGCTTATTCTATCTGGTTCATAGACAGTAAAACAAGGTCTGTCAGGAAAGCGTGATAGAGTGATATCGAACATCTGAGTTATTGTTGGCCACTCGCCATCAAAAAACTTACCTCTATATGGATCTAGTTCTTGCCATGTATTTGTCATATTTTAAATTTATCCTTAGATGGTGAATATTCACCAAACATGCTATTTTTAACAGCGCTAGCGTTTTATGTCAATAAAAAATAAATACAAATATATAAAAGGATTAAAACTTATAGTTAATTATTACTATATGACTAAAAATGTCCATTTTAGCTGTGTAATTATAAAGTGAATGGTTTATGGTTTATTTTCCTTGTGCTATATTCAATAAAACGAGGTGAATTGCATTGAAGTATTTTCTGAAAGCATACGCAAAAGTAAATATTGGTCTGAGAGTGCTTCAGAAAAGGGAGGATGGGTTCCATCCTTTAAAGAGCTATTTCCATAAGGTTTCTCTCTATGATTCTATTAAGATCGATATCCTTGAATCTGATAAGTTTGAAGTCAGTATCAAGGGGAATGAATCGTACATGGAAAGCGGTGAGGATTTGATGGCAAAAGCTGCAAGATTCTTCTGTGAGCAATCTGGTATCCCGTTTAAATTGAATATAGCTATAGACAAGATAATCCCTTCCCAAGCAGGCCTTGGTGGTGGATCATCCGATGCTGCGGAAATTCTTCTTGCTTTAAATAATCACTTCAGTTCACCACTTAATAAAGAGGAGATACAGGCTTTAGCATTGAAGCTAGGTAGTGATGTTCCATTCTTTACTTCTGGTTTGAATGCCGCATATGCAGAGGGAAGGGGAGAAAAGCTGAGAGAGGTAGAAGCTCTATCCTATCCTATAGTCATATTAAAGAGATCAGATGAGAAGATGAGTACAAAAAGTGCTTTTGCTCTTCTTGATGAGCGTGCTATCTGTACCAATAGTATAGGTTCTTGGCCACTACCATTGTCCGAATGGCAGACAAACTATATCAATGATTTTGATATGCTCCAGGAGTGTAGAAAAGAGCCTGAAGTAATGAAAATTCTTTCACTTGCCAAATACAATACTACCACTGGTAGTGGTAGTGCCCAGTTGCTTGTATTTGAAAATTTGCAACAAAGAGAGGCATGGATTTCTGCATTTAAATGCTCAAAATTAACATTTACCCCTTTTTTTGGTGTTCTTTGTTGCAATTCATAACTATTAGCGATATTATTTAATACTGTTGGTGAAAAATTAAAAACATTACAGAGCCAATAAAGGGTAATAATGGTCATTACAGATATCAAAATCAGAAAGGTTTCAGACACAGAGCAGCTTAGAGCCTTTGCAACAGTGGTGTTTGATTCTGTACTAGTAGTCCATAATCTTAAGATTGTCTCAACTGGAGACAAGCTCATAATTGCAATGCCTTCTAGACTTGTCAATAATGGCGAGTTTAAAGATATAGTCCATCCTATCAACAGCGAATTTAGACAGTATATTTCAAAAGAAATACTGAAAGCATATAACGAAACTGCTTGATAGCTTTACTTGAAAGGGGAACTTTGATATTCTCATCTTGTTCGATGGGAAGTAGCCAAGCGGTTAAGGCAGTGGGTTTTGATCCCGCCATTCGTGAGTTCGAGTCTCGCCTTCCCAGCTAATACAGTGCTTTGATGCATTACTGGGAAGAGATGAAATCGAGTGTTTCATCTCTTTTTTTATTGCATTCAAAACACTTGCAACAAAGTGTATTATCTTGATAATATCTTCCTTGTGCTTTGCACACATTCAATCCATGGTAATTGGCAATAAGCCAATGAGAGTATAAGGAGAAAATATGAGCGATATTACACTCAAGGCCTGTGTCAGAAAGTCTGACTTCGGTTCAGCAGGTTCACGCCGTCTCGTAAGAAGTGGTTCTATCCCAGCTATTATTTATGGCAAGGAAGCTCCTCTTGCAGTAGTCATCAATGCTAAGGAATTCACTTCCAAGCAGCATCTCTTCAGTGAGACCACAATCATCAAGCTTGATGTTGAAGGAACTGTAAAGGATGTATTCGTAAAGGCAGTTCAGGAAGACTTCCTAAAGGGTATCATCAACCACGTTGATTTCTTTGAAATCACCTATGGTGTACTTCTTAGAACTAAGGTTCAGGTTGTTCTTGAAGGAACTCCAGTTGGCGTAAAGACAATGGGTGGCGTTCTCGAGCAGGTTGTTCACGAAGTTGAAATTGAGTGTTTCCCAAGAAATCTTCCAAAGGAACTCAAGGCAGACGTATCTGCTCTTAAACTCTTCGATACCGTTAGAGTTGCAGATCTCGTTGTTCCAGCTGAGGTCAAGGTTCTTGCTGATGCAGATGAGACAATTGCTACAGTCAAGGGCGTTAAGGAAGAAGTTGCAGCTCCAGCAGCAGAAACTGCAGAAGCAGCTCCAGCTGACGCAGAGGCAGAAAAGTAAGATGGTCTATATCTTCGGTCTGGGAAATCCCGGGCCGGAGTATGAAATGACTCGTCACAACGTGGGAGTGGAAACACTTTCTCGCTTAGCAGCGTTCTTTCAGGTCAATCTGAAAAAACGCTTTTTTTATAAGTATCGATGGGCACGTTTCAATACTCCAGCTCTTGGGGATGTTTGTCTTGTATTCCCACTTACATTCATGAATCTATCAGGTGAGGTTGTTCCTTCTCTTGTGAGAGAGGGTGATGAAGTAATTGTTATCTGTGATCAGATGGATCTTCCCCCAGGCTCACTTAGGATAAAGAATGGAGGATCCTCAGCAGGTCACAATGGTCTAAAGAGCATGCTGTCTCACCTCCCTAATAATTTTAAGCGTGTATATATTGGAGTCGGTAGGCCAGAGGAAGGCATTAGTGTACCAGATCACGTCTTAAGTCGTTTTTCAGATTCTGATAGACTATTGGTAGATAGAGCAGAAGAGGAAGCTGTAGAGTGTCTTGCAGCCTTTTTGAATGGAGAGAGATTTGAAAAGGTCCAGATGAAGGCCAATAGCTTCAAGGCAGAGTAGGTGAATGACAACAAGAGAGAGCTTTGAGAGATTTCTAGATGAGTATCCTATCCTGAAGAATGCATCGCGTGTTGCTGTTGCCTTCTCAGGTGGTGCAGACTCTCTTGCGCTACTTTACACACTGAAAACAGCTTTACCTGAACTTGAAGTAATTCCAATCTATGTAAATCACAATATCAGGAGCGCTGAAGAGCTTGATGCAGAAATTTCATTGAATAGAAAGAACTGCTCTTCAATGAAGCTTGAACTTGTTGTGAAGACTATCCCTCGGGGAGAGGTAGATAAATACGCACAGGAGCATTCTGTTACTTCAGAAGCCGCTGCAAGGGCTTTAAGGTACAATCTTCTTGAAGAAGAAGATGTAGATTATATTCTTACAGCCCATACTCTTTCTGACCACATCGAATTACTTGTTATGAGGCTCCTGACCGGTTCTTCTCTCAAGGCCTTGGTTGGAATTAGACCAAAGAGAGGAAGAATTCTAAGGCCTCTGATCTATTCAAGAAGAGAGGATACGGAAGCTTGTTGCTATGAGAATCAGCTTGAGTACGCTTGTGATTCTACAAATGATACCGATTTCTGTTTCAGAAACCGTGTAAGGCATAATATCAGCTCTCTACTCTCATCCAAAGCCATCGACTCTCTTCTCAATATTTCCAATAACCTGAGAATCGCAGAAGAAAGAGATAAGGATATTGCAATCTCCAGAAACAAATTATTCATTTCCATCAATAGAAATGAATATCTTTCTTCTGGACCTTTTGGCAGGAACAATGCACTTGAGGATATCTATTCAACATTTGAAGTTGATAGGATGAGTGAAAGCCAGAAAAAAGAGCTCGAGAATGTGATATTGAAGAGAGGCAGGGCCTACTTCAAGCATTTTATTGCAATTGGAAGTGGAGAAACGGTCTGTTTCTATCGAAGGCTTGCATGTTTTTCCTGCTTGCTTTGTGAAACATTGCCTTATGGTCTTTCATTAACTAAATGTGACGATGTGAAGGCATTGAGCTTTACACCAACTGATGATATGTTCCTTCGCCTGAGTGAGGAAGGGGATACAATTAAGCTATCAGAAGGGGAAAAGAAGGTCTCCTCATTATTATCGGAATACAAGCTTCCATACGCATTTGTTGTTGATAGTCCAAATGGTATAGTGGCTCTGTTTTCATCTCTTCTCGGAGGAAGAGATCGTCTCTGTCGTGATTACCTAAAAGACAGGGATTGTAAAAGCATATTCTGGAGTCTTAATTAAACACCAATCAGCCTTGTCCTCTTTGAGATGTTTGTTTATATTTAACACTGTATATATTTGTTCAAGGATTATAGATGGATAACAATGATAACAAGGATATGGAGACTGAGAAGAAGATAATCTCAGAGGAAGTGTCCGAAGCAGAAAAGAAAACTGAAACAGCTGAAGCAACTACAGTCAACGAAGAAGCCAAAGCTGAAGAGAAAAAGTCAGAAGAGCCAAAGGCTGAAGAGAAGAAGCCAGAGGAACCAAAGGCTGAAGATAAGAAGCCTGGCAAGGAATCAAAAGCTTCTGATAAGAAGAGTAAGGACAATGTCTTTGATTCCTATCGCTATTGGGGAAATGAGAACAATAAGGGCAAGATGCCTATGAAGAATCGTTTTACGCTTCTTGTTTTCATTGCGCTCATTTTGGGCTTTGCATTCCTCTTCTTCTCTGAATCTGACAAGCAGCAGGCTGTTCCTGCAAACTGGTCAACATTCACTGGAATGGTAGACAGTGGAATGGTCACAAAGGTTGAGATCAAGGATCAGAGTGAAGTTACCTTCACAACTGTTGATGGACAGCTTGCAAAAGCTCGAATTCCTTATGATGATCCAACTCTTCTCGATACTCTCAAGGATAAGAATGTCATTATCGAGGGAACCGTTTCCGGTGTCTCCCCTTGGATGATTCTCATTCAGCTTCTCCCTTGGATTATCTTCCTCTTTATTATCATCAACATGTACCGTACAACTGGTGCAGCTGGTGGTGGAAAGATGATGAGCAGTTTCGGTAAGAGTCATGCTCAGCAGTATAATGAGAAGGACAAGAAGGTATTCTTCAAGGACGTTGCAGGTCAGAAAGAAAGTAAGTATGAACTCCAGGAAGTTGTTGACTTTTTGAAGAAGCCAGAACGCTTTGTAAAGATTGGGGCAAAGATTCCTAAGGGGGTTCTCCTTGTAGGTCCTCCAGGAACTGGCAAGACCTTGCTTGCAAGAGCTGTTGCAGGTGAGGCTGGTGTAAGCTTCTTGCATACTTCCGGTTCTGACTTTGTAGAAATGTTTGTTGGTATGGGTGCTGCAAGAGTAAGAGATCTCTTCGAGCAGGCAAGAAAGAGTGCTCCTTGTATCATCTTTATCGATGAGCTCGATGCTGTAGGTCGCCAGAGAGGTTCAGGTCTCGGTGGTGGTCATGATGAAAGAGAGCAGACTCTCAACCAGCTTCTTGTTGAAATGGATGGCTTCTCTGCAGACCCTGGCGTAATCGTAATGGCTGCAACAAACCGTCCAGACGTTCTTGATCAGGCACTTTTAAGACCAGGTAGATTTGACCGTCAGGTTGTAATTGATCTTCCAGATGTACAGGAGAGACTTGAGATTCTTCGTATTCATGCAAGGAAGGTTAAGACTACTGATGATGTCGATCTTGAGAGAGTCGCTAGAGCAACTCCAGGTTCCTCTGGTGCTGATCTTGCAAACCTCGTCAACGAGGCAGCTCTCTATGCTGCAAGAGCTGATCATATGACAGTTTCCATGGCTGATTTCGAGCAGGCTAGAGATAAGATTCTTCTCGGTGTTGCAAGAAAGTCCAAGTACATGACAGCAGATGAGAAGAAGGCTACTGCATATCACGAAGCAGGTCACACTCTTCTTCACTACTATCTTAAGCACACTGATCCACTTCATAAGGTCACTATCATCCCTCATGGTAGAGCTCTTGGTGTTACTATCAGTCTTCCTGAGAAGGATAACTATACACTCACCAGAAGCTATCTGATGGATCGCATCGTTATTGCAATGGGTGGTTATGTAGCTGAAGACATCGTCTATGGTGAAACTACTACAGGTACAAGTAATGATATCAAGCAGGCAACCAACATGGCTCATAGAATGGTTACTGAATGGGGTATGAGTAAGCTTGGCTTCATCAATCTCGGTAACGAGGATGAACCACTTTTCCTTGGTCGTGAGATCGCCCAGAAGAAGGACTATTCTGAAAGCACTGCTGAAAAGATTGATGAAGAGGTAAACAAGATTCTCGCTGAAGCAATGGCTACAACAAGAAATATCCTAACTGAGCATCGTGACCAGCTTGATAAGCTCACAGAAGCTCTTTGCCAGAAAGAGACTATGGATGATGCTGAGATCAGAGAACTTCTTGGATTTGAGCCAGCAAAGCATACAACGGAGCTCGTATAAATGGCAGTTGATACCACCAGAAAACGAAACTTCTGCATCATCGCTCATATCGATCACGGCAAGTCTACGCTTGCCGATCGTTTTATTGAGAAAGCCGCTCTTGTCCAGACAAGAGGCCCAATGGGGACTCAGCTGCTGGATAACATGGATATCGAAAAAGAGAGAGGTATTACTATCAAGAGCCAGGCAGTCACAATACCATACAAGGCTGCTGATGGACTTGAGTATGAGCTCAATCTTGTAGATACTCCGGGCCACGTCGACTTTACATATGAAGTTTCCAGAGCCATTTCCTCCTGTGAAGGTGCTCTTCTTTTGATAGATGCAAGTCAGGGTGTAGAGGCTCAGACTCTGGCAAACCTGTATCTTGCAATGGAGCACAACCTTGAGATTATTCCTGTAATAAACAAGATTGACCTTCCAAGTGCTGATATCCCAGCTTGTCTCCATCAGATCGAGAATGATCTTGGTCTTGACCCAGATATGACCTGCATGGTCTCTGCAAAGACAGGTGAAGGTGTGGATACCCTCTACAATGCAATTGTCGAGTACATCCCAGCTCCATCTGGAAAAGCAGAAGCTCCTCTTTCAGCTCTTATCTTCGATAGCCACTACGATCCATATAGAGGTGTAGTAGTTCATTGTCGTGTTTTTGATGGTGAACTTAGAACTGGTGATGAGATCAAATTCATGCACTCCAATGCAGTTTACAAGGTAGAGGACTGTGGTACTTTTGAGCTCAAGCTCAATTCTACTGGCATGCTCTCTGCAGGTGATGTAGGTTACTTCATCGCAGGTATCAAGACTATCAGTGATATCAGGGTTGGTGATACTGTCACCAGAACTGATAAGAGTGCAAAGGAACCACTTGCAGGATTCAAGGAAGTCAAGCCTGTAGTCTTTTCATCAATTTATCCAGTTGATAGTAATGATTATGAAGAACTTCAGGAGTCCATCGACCGCCTGAAGCTGAATGATGCCTCTCTCGTCTATGAGAAAGATAACTCTGCCGCTCTTGGTTTTGGTTTCAGATGTGGATTCTTGGGCATGCTTCACCTTGAGGTTGTACAGGAGAGAATTGAGAGAGAGTTCGATCTCTCTATCGTATTCACATCTCCTTCTGTACGTTACAAGGTTTACATGAAGAATGGTGAGAAGCTTGAAGTTGATAATCCTCTTGAGTATCCAGATCCAATGAGAGTCGAATATGCTGAAGAGCCTTATATTCAGGCAAATATCATTACACCAACCCAGTATGTAGGCCCAATTATCTCTCTCTGTCTTGAAAAGAGGGGTATCCAGACCAATATGAACTATCTGGACGAGAAGAGAGTAGAGCTCATCTATGAGATGCCACTTGCAGAAGTACTTTTCGACTTCTATGACAGACTAAAGAGTATATCACGTGGCTATGCTTCCTTCGACTACGATGTAATCGGATACAAGAGGACCGATCTGGTCAGACTTGATATTCTCGTAAATGGTGATCCTGTAGATGCACTTTCTCAGCTTGTATTCAAGGACAATGCTCAGAGTCGTGGCCGTCAGGTCTGTGAAAGACTCAAGGACGAGATCCCACGCCAGCAGTTCAAGATTGCAATCCAGGGTGCTATCGGTGGGCAGATAATAAGTCGTGAAACTATCAGTGCATATAGAAAGGATGTAACTGCAAAGTGTTACGGTGGTGATATCTCAAGAAAGAGAAAACTGCTTGAGAAGCAGAAGGAAGGAAAGAAGAGGATGAAACTCGTCGGAAATGTCGAGATTCCACAGTCTGCTTTCCTTGCAGTTCTCAAGACAAATGACAATAAAGAATGATTCAAAGGCTCAGATTTTCTGGGCCTTTTTCATATCTAATCGTTTTAAATATTCTGCAAGCTGATTATAATTGAATCATGTCAGTAGTAATAAAAGATTTCGGCTTCATGCCAGAGAGTGGTGAGAAAGTCGAGAAGTTGGTTATAACCAATAGTGATTACCAGGTAGCAATCCTGACTAAGGGTGCTATAATCAATGCATTTTCCTACAAGGGGAAAAACATTGTCACTTCAAGTGAAAAATTAGAGACATATCTAGGTCGCTGTGGCCACATGGGTGAGGTAGTTGGACCATTTGCAAATAGAATTGCAAATGGCTCTTTTGAGCTGGATGGAGAGCGCTATGAGCTCGAAATCAACAGTGGAGTCAACAACATCCATTCAGGTTCAGCTAATGTAGGTGCTAAGCTCTGGAAGGTTGTAGGCACAACAGATAATTCTGTAGAACTTGAAGTTGAAAAAAAGGATGGAGAGGGTGGATTTCCTGGAAATGTAAAGATAAGGGCAACCTACACTCTGTTAGATGGCAAACTGACCCTTCATTACAAAGTAACTACTGACAAGAAAACAGTTGTAAATGTTACAAACCATGTGTATTTCAATCTTCATGGTGAAGCTGTAGATGCTCGTGATCACTTAGTCTATCTTGACTGTCCTTACTATCTTGAGATAAATGAAAACCAGATTCCTTCCAAGGTAAAGGCAGTAAAAGGTACTGACTTCGACTTTACATCTCCTCATCTTCTTTCGGAAAGGAGAAATGGTGCATATGACCATTGCTTCATCTTTGGTGACAAGAAGCAGGGATATGTGGTTTGTGATGGACTCAAGCTGTCTGTAGATACCGATTGTGAAGCAGTCCAGCTCTACACTGCAGGTTCCTACAACGTTAAAGGGTGCACACAGGGTGACTTTGGTCCATATATGGCTCTTTGCCTTGAAACTAGTGGCTATATCGATAGCCCAAATCAGAAGGGTTTCCCATCATCAGTTCTTTCTCCTGGAGAGATTTATGAAAGAACTACTACATATACACTTAGCGAGGTAGATAGATGAAAGTATCACTTATTGGAATCACAGGTGGTTCCGGATCAGGAAAGAGTACAGTTGTAAGAAAGATTACAGAAGCTCACAAGGATAGTATCTGTATCGCACAGGACAACTATTATAAGTCAGCAACATTTGTAAACAACGATAACATCACCTCCTATAACTTCGACCGTCCTGAGGCTCTCGATCTTGATTTGATGTATGAAAATCTTGTTGATCTCAAGAATGGTAAAGCTATCGATATGCCACTGTATGACTTTGTTCACCATGCAAGACGTGAAGAAACAATGCATGTTGAGCCAAAGAGTGTAATTATTGTAGATGGTCTCATGGTCCTTTACGATGAAAAAATCAGAAACTTACTTGATTTAAAACTCTACGTTGATACTCCAGCAGATATTCGTTTTGTCCGTCGTCTCCAGAGAGATATCAAGGAGAGAGGTAGAACAGTAGATTCTGTTATCGAGCAGTACATCAATGTTGTTCGCCCAGGTCATGAGAAGTATATCGAGCCTTGCAAGGCGTATGCTGACCTCATCATCCCTGAAGGTGGATACAACGAGAATGCTCTATTTGTTCTGGTCAATCATGTCCAGACTCTCGCCAAGAACCTCTAGGTTTTCTGTAGATCTTGTAGCTGTCTCTGATACCCTTGACTGTAAACACTTCGGGTACTTCGTCCGGGCCTCCTAAAAAGCCTGGACGGCAGCGTAGAATTCTACTGGCTCCTAGGATAGTTCCTTTAATTATTCCATGTCTCCTGACTGCTTGGATGAAATAGCTTGAGCAGGAGGGTGTGTATCGGCACTTCATCGGTCCCATCATAGGGGAAAATACTCCCTTGTATATGAAGACGGGGATAAGATAGATGTTTCTAATTAGTGCCTTTATATCCATGAGGGAAGCATAGCTTAAAAACAAAACAATGAGAATTATTATTTCACCAGCAAAGAAAATGAGAGTTGATAGCGACACATTTCCAGCGCGCTCGACACCTGCTTTTATCGATAGGGCACTTGATCTCCAAAGTAGATTAAAGAGCCTTGATAGAGCTGAACTCAAGAAAATATGGGTGTGTAGCGACAAGCTGGTAGATAAGTCTATAGAATTTCTTTCCAATGATCTTGATAGGGCTCTGACTCCTGCCATAATTGCCTATGATGGTATCCAATATCAGTATATGGCTCCCTCTGTTTTTACAATGGATGAGCTTGATTATCTTTCCTCCAATCTCAGGATTCTCTCTGGTCTTTATGGTGTGCTCAGACCATTTGATAGTGTTGCTCCATATCGCTTGGAGATGCAGGCCAAGTTCCCTTCCAAGGGTGGTCTATATACATACTGGGGCGATGCCATTTACAAGAATGTAGTGGATGATAGTCATGTAATAATAAATCTTGCTTCTGAAGAGTATGCAAAAACAGTCAGGCAACATCTCACAAAAGACGACCACTTCATAGATTTCTACTTTGCAGAAGTAGTGGATGGAAAGCTTGTAGAAAAGGGTGTGTATGCAAAAATCGCTCGTGGCGAGATGGTGAGATATCTTGCATCTATCAAGGCTGAAAATCTAGAGAGCATTAAAGAATTTACATCCTCTGGCTATAGTTTCAGCGCTGAGTATTCTGATGAGAACCGGTTTGTGTTCATCCGTTGAATTTTCTTTTATTTAATGGCTCTTTGTTCTAAACTTTGAACATGGATCTTTATTCGTATATCGATAGCAAGTATCTAGGAAAAGATAAGAATATAATCAGCATCACAGGAGGAGGTGGAAAAACCACCTTCCTCATTCGTTTTGCAAGCTATCTGAAGAAAAAAGGTAAAAGTGTACTCATAACAACTACCACAAAACTTATCAGACCAGAACTTATAGATTACAAAGAAGATAAGGTATTCTACTTGCGTGATGATGTGTTGTCCTACAGGCCAGTAAATGAAGTAGTCTTTTATGCGAAGATTCTCAATGAGCGAAAATGCCAGGCTATAGATACGGCAGATGTATCCTCTCTTTCTGCTCTATACGATGTCATTCTGATCGAAGCAGATGGAGCAGCCAATCTTCCCTTGAAGCTTCACACAGAGAAAGATCCTGTGGTTGCGAAAGAAACAACTTTGACAGTTATGATAATGGGATTAGGTGGTTATAATAAAAGTATAAAGGATGTTTGCTTTGGTTCTTGTGAGGATGGCATTGCTGATAAAAACTTTATTCAGGCCTTGCTTGATAACAGAGAGGGTGTACTGAAAAGATGCACAGGAGATGGGCTTGTAATAGTTAACCAGTGTGATAGTTTTTCATACAAGGACTTGGAAGAATTGAAGTGCAAATATGAAATATTGTTTGCAAGTGAAGTGGAGGATAAAATCTATGCGTCTATTTGAAAAGGCAGCAGAACTTGAAAAAAGGAATCTTCCCTTTGCTATAATAACCATAACAGACCACGAAGGAGTTGTTCCAAGAAAAAGTGGCAGGATGCTTGTCTGTCAGAATGGCGAGCATTTTGGAAGTGTTGGCGGTGGAGATGTAGAGCGAATGGCACTCAAGGAAGCTGAGAAAGCCCTTGAGCATGGAGAAAACAGGAATATTAAGGTCCAGACTGGATTGGGGGTTGTCAGTATGGTCATAGATGTTGCATCAGCAAAGAGAAGAGCTGTAATAGTCGGTTATGGGCATGTAGGTAGAGCGATATTCGATCTACTTTATTCATGTGGCTTTTCAATTGATATTGTAGAGGTAGGTGAAATCAAGGAGGAAAGGGCAGAGCATATCTATCTTGCCAAAACAGCTGTAGATGCTTTGAGACTTGCAACAATTGATCGCTTCACAGCAGTAATTGTAACAACACGCTATGACGAGAATCTGGCATCTTTACTTGAGTCATCCGAGGCTTTTTATATTGGCTTCCTCGCATCAAGAAGCAGAGCTGTAAGAGCTAAAAAGAACTTCTTTGTTCCAATGGGCTTTGATATCGGAGCTGAGAAACCAGAAGAGATTGCAATATCTGTAGTTTCTGAAGTCCTCATGGCCGAGAAGAAGAGAAGTGGTAGAAGCATCTCCAATGAAAGTAGGAATGCAATAATTGTCAGGGGAACTGGAGATCTTGCAACAGCTGTTATAATCAGGCTCCATAACGCTGGCTACAATGTTTTGGGTGTAGATCTTGAAAAACCGACTCAGATAAGAAGAAATGTTTCATTTGCAGAAGCAATGTATGAAGGTAAAACAGAAGTCAGTGGAGTAGAGGCAAGAAGAATAACAGAACCTAAACAGCGTTTCACTCTTTGGGATGAAGGAATCGTTCCAATCTTGGCAGATGAAAAGCTAGATTGTCTTAATGAAGTTAAACCAGTTGTAATAGTTGATGCAATTATTGCTAAAAAGAATTTGGGAACCTACAAATCTATGGCTCCTTTGACGATCGCACTTGGACCGGGATTCTGTGCAGGTAAAGATGTCGATGTTGTAATCGAGACAAGCCGTGGACATGAACTTGCATCAATCATAAGAGAAGGGGAAGCAAAACCAAATACTGGTATACCTGGAATCATTGAAGGCCACGGAGAAGACAGGGTTGTCAGGGCTCATACAAGTGGAATCTGGAAAGGTGTAAAGACATTTGGTGATGAGGTAAAGAAAGGCGAGACAATAGCTTACATTGATGAGAGCCCTGTTGGGGCAACAATTGATGGAATCATCAGAGGTATGCTTCATGATGGATTAGAGGTAACTCCTGGTTTCAAAGTTGCTGATATAGATCCAAGAGGCCTTTCCGTTGCCTGGTGGAAGCCTTCTGACAAGGCAAGAGCCCTCGCAGGAGCTGTTCTTGAGGTCGTAGATAGCTTCTTCTTTATTGAGCACTTGAAGTAAAAAGTATAAGCTTTACTCTATGCAAGGTATGAGCGTTTTGGAGTCCATCAAAAGTGTAAGACGTGGTGCTAAAGAGCTGGCACTTCTTTCAGATAGTCAGAGGGTCTCTCTTTTAGAGAGAGCAGCTACTGCTTTGCTCGAAAGAAGCAGTGAAATTTTAGCAGCAAATGAACTCGATCTAATTGAGAGCAAAGAGAAGGGAATCAAGGATGCAATCCTTCATAGGATAGCTCTTCCTCTTGATAAGCTGGAATCAACAGTCTCTGCAATGAGAGCTGTTGGAAGTCTTCCTTGTCCTATCGGAAAAGTGAAGGAAAGAAGGCTTCTCGATGAAGGCCTATTGCTTGAAAAGGTCACATATCCACTTGGTGTAATTGGCATGATCTTTGAAGCTCGTCCAGATGCCATGATCCAGATAATCTCTCTTGCTATAAAGAGTGGCAATGGTATCGTTCTCAAGGGTGGCTCAGAGGCCAAGAATACAAATCAGGCAATTGCAAAGATTTTGACAGAAGAGCTTGATGGTGCCCATTGGATGCTTCTGCTTTCCACTCATTTTGATGTTGATATGATGCTCAAGGCAGAGAAGGATATTGACCTTCTAATTCCTCGTGGTTCGAATGCTTTCGTTCGTCATGTAATGGAGAACACACACATCCCTGTGATGGGGCATGCTGATGGTATCTGCTCTGTTTACATAGATAGCGAAGCAGATATTTCCAAGGCTGTTAAGGTAGCAACCGACGCCAAGGTCCAGTATCCAGCTGCCTGCAACGCTGCAGAAACAATTCTTGTTGCTAGAAGCATTGCCAAGGATTTCTTGCCCCTCTTCAAGGAAAGTCTTGATAACTATTCAGTAAAGATTCATGGAGATGAAGAGACTAGAATGTATATCGACTGCATTCCTGCAACTGAAGAGGATTATCATACTGAATATCTTGCACTGGAGCTTGTCATAAAAGTTGTTGAGGGACTTGATGAAGCAATTGACCATATAGCTGCTTGCTCATCCCATCACACTGATGCAATTGTTACTGAAAACAAGGAAAAGATTGTTCGTTTCTTCAATGAAGTTGATTCAGCTGATGTATTTGCAAATGCTTCAACTCGTTTTGCAGATGGCTTCAGATTTGGACTTGGTGCAGAAGTTGGTATCTCTACAAGCAAACTTCATGCACGTGGTCCTGTAGGGCTTGAAGGATTGACAACAACAAAGTGGCAGCTTACAGGTTCTGGTGATATTGTTCAGACCTACTCCGGTAAGGATGCCAAGAAATTCCTCCACAAGGAGCTTGGTCTATGAGAGATTTTTCATCCATGAAAAGAGTTGTTGTGAAGGTCGGAACAAACCTCATAACAAAAAACAATGGAATCGATGAAGCTAGAATTGTGGACCTCTGTCGACAGATATCAATCATGAGACAGAAGGGATATCAGGTAATTTTGGTTTCTTCAGGTGCTGTTGGTCTAGGAGCCAAGGAGCTTGGGCATGGAAAGAAGATTGCCTACATTCCAATGAGACAAGCCTGTGCTGCAATCGGGAATCCAATTCTAATGAGCTACTATCGCAAGGCCTTTGGTATTTACGATACAATCTGTGCTCAGGTCCTTTTGACAAGAAGAGACCTGAATAACAGAACAACATATAACAATCTGAGAGCCAGTGTCTCTACACTTCTTGCACTTGGAGTTGTTCCTGTATTCAACGAAAATGATGTTGTTTCAAATACCAATGAGATTGGTGAAATCTTTGGTGATAACGATAGAATGAGTGCTATGATCGCCTCTAAAATCGATGCAGATCTTCTTATTCTTCTTACCGATATAGATGGTGTATATACCGGAAATCCTAAAAACGATAAGGATGCTGTTTTCATCCCTGAAATCGAGCATGTAAGCAGTAAGATCATGGGATATGCAAAGGGTGCAGGTTCTACCTTCTCTACAGGTGGTATGAAGACTAAACTAATGGCTGCACAGATTGCTTCGATGGCATTATGTGGAACAATTATCGCCTCTGGTTATGAGAATGATTCCATTATCAGAATCATGGAAGGTGAGCAGATTGGAACCTATATTCACCCAGAGAAGAAGCTGACACAGCGCCAGAGATGGATAATAAACAACTCCCACGTTGGTGGCATAATGGTCGATTCAGGTGCTAGAAAAGCCCTTGCAGACAAGAAAAGTTTGTTGCCTTCTGGTGTAGTCGGTGTAGTTGGGGTATTTGAGGCTGGCGATGTAGTTGCTATAATGGATACAGATGGCAAGGTGTTTGCTAAGGCAGTACCTTATTTCAACAGCACAGATATTGCACTTATGAAGGGCCTTTCAACACCAGAGGCTGCAAAGGCTATATCCAAAGCTCACATAGATTGCTTATTCAGACCGGAGGACTTGGTTTTAACAGATGATGAATCCCTATAGGATAATACAGAAACGACAAGATATAAATTTCAATCCCACAAATTTAGGTGCTTCCGATCTGCTTTCCGTAGTTCTCTTGGACAGTGCAGACAGAGAGAAGTTGGGGAAGACTTTGGATTGGTATCTTGAAAATCTGAATTTTTCTATTCATGTAATTACCTTTGAGGACAGATTTGAAGAAGAGAATCTTGCTGAGATTTATCCAGATGTAACATTTATCGTATTCAGAAATCTGACTACCATAGGAGCCATGCTCAACTCAATTGCAAATGTCTCCTATTCCTCATATCTTCTTGTTACAAGAACAGATACACAGCTTGTCAGCTTCGATGGTGAAGCTCTGTTTTCTATAATGGAGAAATCTGAGAAGCCTGCAATCATCACTCCTATTCTCTTTAACTGTGACATGGAGATCATGAACTCTTTGAGAAGGCCTTACATCTTAGGCAAGGAGATCGAGCCAAAAGCAGAGGTTCCATCGATTGATAATAATTCTTTGCATAAGAACCTCTATCCAATATTTGGAATTGGTCTTTATGAAAGAGCTCTGTTCCAGAGAATGAGAGGCTTTGATGAAGAGATCATAAGTGACTACTGGCAGTTGCTTGACTATGGAATCAGAGCGAATCTTTTTGGTAATCCTGTTTATACAACCTCTGCTCTGGCTTTCCGTTTCTACGAAAAGCACTCCTTCATTGAGGACAATATGAGTTGTGAGGGTATTGAAAGATGCTATACTAGGGCACTCTCTATCCGCCATATCAATGGCAAGAACATCCTTCAGAAGTGGAGACCATATGTGGACAAGGAGCTTTATAAGACGGAAGTCAAAACTAGGCAGATAGTTTTGCAAAAAACCGATTTCTTTGCTCTCATGGATAGCTGGGATGAAGAAATCAACTAAGCTTTTTGCTCTTTTACTTTTATTCTTCTTTTTTACTCTCTGTAGTGGATTTTCTTCTCCCTATGAAGGTGAAGTGTCGGTTTTTATAATTGACGCAGGTCATGGAGGAAAAGATCCAGGAGCACAGGGATTTGAGCTTGACGAAAAAGATATAAACCTCGAAATAGCACTAGGCGTAGGTGCAAAGCTGGAAGAAGCAGGCAGGGAGGTTGTCTATACCAGAAAAGATGATTCATATCTTACACTCAATGAAAGATGTGAGCTTGCCAATAGCGTGATTGTTCATAAGAGTGGGTACCCACTATTTGTTTCAATCCATGTAAATTCAGCATCTTCAGCAAGTGCTTCTGGATTTGAAGTGTATGTAAAGAATGATGACAAGCTTATTAAAATGATCTCTCCTGAAATGAATCCAATGCTCGCTATAAAGTATTCAGCATATAAGCCGTCTGCTCTCAATAGCTACAAGGATGAGAGGTCAAAAGAAGTTGCAGAAAGCATAGTTAAAGAAGTTAAGAAAACTATTTCCGATATAAAGATCAGGGGAATCAAGAAAGATGATTTCTTTGTGCTGAATGGTACCTGGATGCCAAGTGTTCTGATCGAACTTGGGTTCATATCTAACGAAAGAGAGAATAACCTTCTTAAAGACAGCAGCTACAAGAATAAATTGATAGATGCAATATCAGCAGCTCTCCTGTCTTTCTAGATGATTATTCCTTCAAGGTGATCAATTTCATGCTGTATGATTTCGGCAGTGAAGCCTGTGAATTTCTCTTTTCTCTTTTTGAAGAAGATATCTTCGAATTCAACTTCGATGGTTTCAAATCTGGTACAGTTTCTCTTCCCCTCCAATGATAGGCAACCTTCCTCTGTTAGATATTTACCACTTCTATCTGTAATCTTGGGATTGAACATTGTCATAATCATTGGACCGAATTGAAAAGCAATTATTCTTTTGTTCTCTCCAATCATATTGGCAGCCATACCTACACATCTCTCCTGATTCTCTTTCAGTGTATCTGCAAGATCTTTGGCTATTTGGATATCTGCTCTAGTTGCCTTTTCTGCAACGCGGAAGATTTTCTTTCCTTTGACTATTGTTCTTACCATAATTCCTCAACTAGAAAAAATGCCGGCAGGATAGCCGGCATCGAGTTTACTTCTCTTCTTCCTCTCTGCTCTTGAGCAGCAGGTTGAATTTAAGATTTCTGAGTTCCTCAGAAAGAGAAACCTTATATATGTGTGGGTTAATCTGTCTCTTGTAGCTCCTGTGGAGAGTCAGCATGTTCTTTTCAACTGCACTCTGAATTTCCCTGATATCTCTCTTTGGAGAGAATCTCTTTCCATTCTTCATCTTCAGTGAAAGCATTGGTTTGATAGAAGCGTAGTTCTTACTCTTCATTACAAAGAAGTCACCAAGGCTGAAAGGGTGGTAGAAGGTATGATTCTTTCCTGCTTCAACTTCTTCCTCATCCAGACAGATAAGGTCAGCAAGCATGCTCCCATCCTTGTCATAGAAGCGGTATACCTGCTTCCTGCCTGGATTGGTAGTCTTTTCAAAGGAGTTGGAAATCTTCATGACAGGCTCCATGGAACCATCACTAAGCTGTCTAGAAGAGAGCTTGTATACACCATTTAGAGATGACTGCTTTCCACCAGTAACGAGGTGGGTACCAATTCCCCAGCTATCAATAGGAACACCGTCAGAAACAAGAGTTTCTACAATCTCCTCATTGAGGTCGTTGGAGACACAGATTATTGCATCATTCAATCCTGCGGCGTCAAGGCGAGATCTGATCTCTCTTGGGAGATAGGAAAGGTCTCCAGAGTCAATTCTTACACCAATCTTGTATCCCTTTTCCTTCTGTTCAAGGCCAATCTTGATTGCAGCTTCGATACCAGAACCTAGAGTATCATATGTATCGATAAGGAAAATGGAATTGTTAGGGTAGATGGAAGCAAATTCTCTGAAGGCTTCTTCCTCATTGTCAAAACTCATGATCCAGGAGTGTGCCATGGTGCCGGAAACTGGGATACCATACTTTTTACCAGCATAAGTATCGCTAGTTACCTTGGTTCCACCGATAAAGCAAGCTCTGGCTGCAGAGTGTCCACCATCAGGACCCTGAGCTCTTCTGAGTCCAAATTCCATGATGGCGCCATGTCCTTTGGTTGCATAGGCCATACGGTTTGCCTTTGTAGCAATCAAAGTCTGGAAGTTGATCTTGTTCAAGAGGAAGGTCTCGATGAGCTGTGCGTCACAAAGACCTGTTTCGACTCTGATAAGAGGTTCTCCAGGGAAAGCAGTCATACCTTCATCAAAGGCATATATGTCTCCACTGAAGTGGTATGAAGAAAGGTAATCAAGGAACTTTTCGTCGAACATTTTCAATCCTCTAAGATATTCGATGTCCTCCTCTGAAAACCTGAAATCCTCGAGCTCATCTATGAGCTCTTCTAGCCCAGTGAAGACTGTGTAGCCTCCCTGGAATGGATTGGTCCTGTAGAACATGTCGAATACAACGCGAGGGTTGTGATTCTTGAGGAAGTAACCCTGCATCATAGTCAATTCGTAAAAGTCAGTTACCAGTGCCGAAACCATAAAGCATACCTCTTGATTGTTTTTTATATTGTAAGTTTACTTTTCGATCTTGTCGAATCCTGTGTACTTTACAAGAGCTTCTGGGATTGTGATGGAACCATCTTCATTCTGATAGTTCTCCATTACTGCAACCATAGCTCTGGAAAGTGCAACAGCTGTACCATTGAGCATGTGTACGAACTTGATCTTGCCATCGTCGTCTCTGTAACGAATATTGAGGCTTCTTGCCTGATAGTCGGTACAGTTACTTGTTGAAGTGACTTCACCATACTCGCCATTCTCGCCACGGCCTGGCATCCATGCTTCGATATCGAACTTTCTGTAAGCTGGTGCTCCGAGGTCGCCTGTTGCTGTATCGACTACGCGATATGCAAGTCCAAGTCCAGAGAAGATTTCCTCTTCGATAGAGAGAAGCTCCTTGTGGAAATTATCACTCTCTTCAGGAAGACAGTAGATGAACATCTCAAGCTTGGAGAACTGGTGCACACGATAAAGACCCTTGGAGTACTGACCTGCACCGCCAGCTTCTCTTCTGAAGCAGTGGGAAAGACCAGTCATCTTGATAGGGAGATCCTTCTTTTCAAGGATTGCATTCTGATAGTAACCGCCAAGTGTAATCTCGGCTGTACCAACAAGGCAGGTGCCTGTTCCTTCAAGTGTGTAGATATTTGATTCAGCTCCTCTTGGATTGAAACCAATACCCTGGAGAATCTCTTCCTTTGCGATATCTGGTGTGATGAATGGGGTAAAGCCATGCTTTATTACGATATCCATTGCATATCTTTCCATAGCCATCTGAAGGATTACAGCCTTGTTCTTGACATAGTAGAACTTCTGACCAGCAACCTTTGCACCGCTCTCGAAGTCAAGGATATCAAGCTCTTCACCAAGCTGAACGTGATCCTTTGGCTGGAATGTAAATTTCTTTGGTTCTCCATGGAACTTGATTGCAAGTGAATCCTTATCTTCCTTACCAACTGGAGCTTCTGGATGTGCATAGTTAGGAATTGTTCTTGCTTCTTCGCTGAATTCAGCATCGATAACAGCAAAATCTGCTTCCTTTGCAGCAAGCTCATCCTTGAGTGCTTTACCTTCTGCGATAAGAGCCTGACGAACATCGTTATCCATCTTGCCCTTCATCTTCTTGGCATTTTCGTTTCTCTTTGCTCTGAGCTCCTCGATATCGTGCAATAGTTCAGCTCTCTTGTCCTGATCCTGGATAATCTTATCCAGATCTACTTTCATCCATCTATTCTGGATGTTTGCCTTGATTTCATCGTACCTGGTTCTCAGTTCCTTAATGTCAATCATCTTTTAATTCTTCCTTATCGATTCGAGTGCGGCTTTTTCAAGCTCGACGCTCTTTCTATAGCATGATGTTACTGCATTGACGACTGTACCGTCAAAGCCCCCCTGGTATAGTGCATCCATACCCATTATTGTAGTTCCCTTGGCTGAACATACTTGGCTCATAAGTTCAACTGGGTTCTTCTTTGTACTCGCTTGTAGTGCACATGCGCTCAAAAGAGTATCGCGAGCAATTTCAACACTCTGCTGGTATGGGATTCCTACCTCTGTTCCACCCATCGCAAGTGCATGGATAAACTCAAATACGAAGGCGATTGCACTTCCAGAAATACCAATAAAAGCAGAGATGAGATCTTCCTCGAGAATGAAAACAGAACCAATTGCTGATGCAACAGCAAAAGCAGTCTTCTTGAATTCTTCTGAGGAGGTCTTCTTGAAGCAGACAGCAGTTACAGCCTTGGAAACCTTGGCTGCGATATTTGGCATGAAACGCGCAATATTGTCACTTGGAATGTTGCTATCGAGAACTGCGATAGGAACACCTGCTGCAATACTGATAATATTCTTGCCTTTGGCTTTTGAAAGTTCTGCATAAAGAGAGGAAAGAATCTGTGGTTTGACTGCAATCAATATGTAGTCATTCTGTTCAATGAGTTCTGATATTGAGGGAGCTGCATTTGCATTGTCGTGCTCTGAGATGAAAGCATCGAGAGTAGGGCGATAGCTGTCATAGACTGTTACCTTGAACTCTTCTCTTTTGACTAGAGCAGTGGCAATTGCGCCACCCATATTACCACAACCTATAATTCCAATATTGGTCATAGACTATCCTCCCAGGTGTGTCTGTGAAGCTCTCCAACTGTCTTGAAGGGCTCTTTGAAGCCACCCTGTCTGTAATATTCATATACTGCGATAGCTGCACTGTTAGAGAGGTTTAGAGACCTTGTTTCATTTATCATAGGAATCCTTACACAGTAATCTGGGTATCTAAGAAGAATCTCTTCTTCGATCCCTCTGCTTTCCTTTCCAAAAACAAGGTATACATCCTCATCAAGTGGATAAGCTACATCACAGTAATTCTTCCTTGCTTTTGTTGTAAAGAAGAATAGATTCTTCCCTTCGTGCTGCTTTAGAAAATCCTCTGTGCTTTTCCAGACATTTACTTCAACATCCTTCCAGTAGTCTAATCCTGCTCGCCTGACAGCCTTTTCGTCTATGGAAAAACCAAGTGGTTCAACAAGATCGAGAACAGCTCCAGTGGCTGCACAGGTTCTTGCAATATTACCTGTGTTCTGTGGAATTTCCGGTTCGAATAGGACTACGTGCAACATAGAAAGGAGTATACTCCTAATTTTCTATTGTGTAACTACACCCATCTTTTCAAAATGTATAAAAAAAATAAGAATATGTTACATGGAATATATAAAGATAGTACTTCTTGGAATCATACAGGGAATTACAGAGTGGCTCCCGATATCTTCGACCGGACACCTTATTTTATTTAATGAGCTGTTTCCTCTAAATGTTTCTGAAAGCTTTGAAAGCGTTTTCATGGTAGTTGTTCAGCTTGGATCAATCCTAGCAGTTGTGGTCCTCTATTTTGAAAAACTCTGGCCATTCAAGAGGGACAAGAAGGAGAGCATGAAGTCTATCAATCTTTGGTTGAAGGTGTTGGTTGCATCTCTTCCTGCCGCTGTGGTTGGACTTCTCCTTGATGACATCATCGATTCCAAGCTATCTAGCCCATATATAATTGCATTGGCACTATTTGTTTATGGTGTGCTCTATATCTATCTTGAGAAAAAGGTAAAGATCAAGGTCAATGTGGAGTCTCTTGAGGAGCTTTCATACTTGGATGCTCTGAAAATGGGTGCCTTCCAGATGCTTGCTCTGATCCCAGGAACCAGTCGTTCTGGCTCAACAATATTGGGTGGTCTCATTTCTGGGATTTCCCGTCCAGTTGCTGCCGAATTCAGTTTCTTCATGGCACTTCCTGTAATGGCTGGAGCTTCTCTTCTCAGACTTTTGAAGCACGGTATTGGTTTCACCGCAAATGAGTGGGTCATGCTCTTGATCGGTTCTTTCGTTGCATTCCTGGTTTCTCTTGCTGCAATAAAGGCACTGGTTGGCTATGTGAGAAAGCATGACTTTGCAGCCTTCGGCGTATACCGTGTAATTCTTTCAATTATAGTAGTTCTCTTCTTTACTCTTTCGAGATGAACTGAGCTCTCTTTTTCAGGGTGGCGGCCTTTTTGAGGTCTGCCCCCTTGTTATTCATTTCAATTATTGTTTTCTCTAGCTTTCTGAGTCGCTGTTTATCTTCGACAAAAAGCTCCCCTTGTTCCACTTCATCTCCCTTGTAAAGAGAGTAGAGGCCTACACCTATAAGTCTTATCCCGCCACCCTTGTAGCGTTTATAGAAGATTTCTCTTGAAAGGTTATAAACATCTTGGCTTGTATATATTCCTTCATTTGGAGTTATCTGGATGCTTGTTGTTGTAAAGTCGTTGTAACGAATTTTTACACCGACAGTACGGGCCATGAAGCCTTCATCTATACAACGGAACATAACTTCCTGGCTCATCTCGAGAAGGAATGTATCTATTGCATCATGACCGAAGAGGTCAGGGTAGAAGGTGTTCTCTGTTGAGATAGATTTACTTTTGCTTTCTCCTACATATATTCCAGGGTCAATTCCTCGTGAAACGAGATATAGATAGTGGCCTGCGCTGTTTCCGAATAGTTTAGCAAGGTTTGTTTCTGAGAAGCTCCTGAGGTCCTGAGTTGTAAATATTCGCCTTTTTTGAAGCTCTTCCTGCATTACCTTTCCAACGCCCCAGAGTTTTTTTATCCCAATTACATCTACAAAATCTGTTTCTCGTCCATATGGAACCAGCGTCAGGCCATCTGGTTTACGGTAGTCAGAGGCCATCTTGGCAATAAATCGAGAAGAACCAATTCCAATGGAAACAGTCAGTCCTGTTCTTTCTAGGATCATCCGTTTGAGAAGATGTCCTGCTTCATTTGCCTTTGGATAGATTCTTTCCATTCCACTCATGTCGAGGTAGGCTTCATCGATACTGGCTTGAATAAATCCAGGTGCGAAGTTCCTGATTATATTCATGACTTCAATGCTTTTTTCACTGTAGCGATCCATCCGGCCAGGAACACAGATTGCATTTGGACACAGCTTCAATGCTGTGACCATGGGCATTGCAGAATGCACGCCATAACGCCTAGCTTCATAGGAGCAGGTGGAAGCAACACTCCTAGGTCCAGGGTGCCCTATGATAAGAGGTTTTCCTTTGTACTCTGGGTGGTCAAGTACCTCTACAGAGGCAAAGAATGCATCGAGGTCTATGTGAAAAAATATAGGTTTTCCCATCTTCTATTATATTCCTTTTTCGAGAAGCTTTACTGCCCTTGAAAGAGAAATCTCCTCTATAGACCCACTCATCATAGCAAGAAGTGCTTTCTTGCTCTCCTCTGGCGTTGGTCTTCTTCCAACAAGTTTACCATTCTCCAGGTATATCCTTTCTAGAGACCAGTTATCTTCACTGTCTCCTTGAAAGTGTCTATAGACTGTTTTATCGATGAGTACATAATCTGTTTTCATATTCACCTCGAACAGGGGGCACAGAGATTATCAAGAACATTCCTTACAGCTGATGATTCTGAATATTCCCTTGTCCCTTTTGACTCGATAGATCTCTCATGTCCTTTTCCTAGCAGGAATATCGTATCTTTAGGAGAGGATATCGTAATTGCTTTTTTTATTGCTTCTTCCCTTGTTGGAACCTTTATGATATCAATTCTATTTCTCAGCTCGATTGGTATTCCTGCTAGGATGTCATTTGCAATATCCTCAAAGCTTTCACTTCTGTTATCTTCCTCTGTCAATATAAGGTGGCTTGAGTATCTACTTGCTTCCTTTCCAAGGCCTGCTCTCTTGCTCTTGTCCCTATCTCCAGCAGCGCCTAGCACGGTAATGAAATCACCATCAGGGAAGATTGTGCGGTAATCAGAAAGTAGGCGTGAAACACTGTCAGGTGTATGAGCAAAATCTATTATTATGTTCCTTCCTATGCTATTTGCTACTCTCTCATCACGACCTTGAACACCTTTAAGATATTCAAGCTTTTCAAGCACTTTAAAGATATCCAGATAGAGCAGGGAAGAGACTAGGCATGCTGCTTCAAAGGCATTTTCAAGCATATAGCTATGAAAGAATGGAAGATGATACTCTATATCTTCATATATGAATGTCATGCCATAAATATCCCTCTCGAGAATTCTAGGTCTTTCTATGAATTCGACTAGAGAAGGAAACCTCTCTTCGATCACTTTCCTCTCGTTATTGTCACTGAACACAAAAGCATTCTTCTCTGTCTTCTCAAGTAGCCTGAGCTTTGCTTCAACGTAGGCCTGGTGGGTCTTGTGGAATTCTAAGTGCTCGCTTGTGATCCTAGTAAGACATGATGAGGCAAATGTTATTCCATAAAGACGATCATACTCCTTGGAAAGAGCATGGCTTGTAGCTTCTATCACCATGTATTCACAGCTGTTATCACAGGCTTTCTTCAGAAAACCGTGCAAAGGAAAAGCTTCCGGAGTTGAATTTCTCCAAGGTGTGTTTCTAAG
>JAILRW010000154.1 GCA_024698005.1 Sphaerochaetaceae bacterium
CCAACGTGAAGGATTCTGATTCCAAGTTCTTCTACTGAATTTTTCTGCATACCTATATACACCCCCTTTTTAAAACTTTGTCTTAATTTAGACATAGCTGTATAAATATTTTCATCCAGTTTTATTACCCCTTCAAACTCAGCATTTCAATTATTGTTGTTAAAGAAACAAATTAAATAAAACTGTTGCATACGTAACAGAGAAAAAGTGCAAGCTGTCTTTTTCTATTACAACTGGGTAGAAAGAAGACGCAAAACTCTCTAATTCCCTTCTTGTTTTCACATAAAAGAAAAGAGTAGCCAATTGGTGAAATCAGCTACTCTTGAACAAAAGCCTATGTGAGTCAGGCTCTATTGAATTTGGACTTGGGTTGCTTGCAGCGAGGGCATTTCCAATCATCTGGAAGATCCTCGAACGCAACCCCATCGTGCTCAGATGGGTCATATACATAACCACAGATTGAACAGACGTATTTGCCGGATGCTTCCTGAGAGGAAAAGTCCACCTCTGCGAAGATTGTTTCAACTGGGTTATCAAGGTCCATCACCCTCTTATTTTCAAGATTCTCATATCCCTGTGGTGTATGAGTTCCCATATAGACTGTTGGATGGTTGTATATGAACTCTCTTACTCTATTCTGGGTAACTCTTGCCTCTGCAAGGTCATCGAATACAACTGAGAGTTTATCATTATAGAGAGCTTCATCAACGTAGGTGATGTCCCCATGCATCATATAGAAAAGACCCTCATTTTCAGCAATAACAATACTGTTTCCCTTTGTGTGGCCCTTTGCCTTGATAAGGTAAACACCATCCACAATCTTCTGGCATTCTGGGAAGTTGTAATAAGCGCCATCTGTAAAGTTTACAGGTACGAGGTTATCAACTCCCTGAAGCTCAGCAGCATCGAGCTCTTCGGCATTTACATAGATTTTGGCATTTGGAAATGCCTTGATTTCACCAGAGTGGTCAACGTGCCTGTGAGTGAGGAGAATTCTGGTTACAGCTTCTCTCTTGTAGCCAAGAGCATCAAAGGCCTCAAGGTAGGTTGAAATATCCTTTCCAGTATAGGCAAGGCTGTTCTCATCTGGCTTCTCTTCAGGTGTTCCTACAGGTAAACCAGTATCGACCAAAATCACTTCCTTACCAGTGTCGATGAGGTAGTTCTGGAGACTTCCACGATATCTGATGTTCTTATCGAACTTATCCATTCCCTCTTCACCACCGAAGGCAAAAGGCTGTGTATAGAAGCCATCCTTTCTAAACTTTACCGCTTTGATTTCCATTTCTAGCTCCTCAGATGAGTGCCTTTATGCATTCCTCTACTTTCTTCATATCAGCTGTTGGCTCGAAGCGTGCAACGACATTGCCCTCTCTATCAACTACGAACTTGGTGAAGTTCCACTTGATATCAGGGTTGGAAGCCCAATTTGGATCCTTTTCTGCATACATCTTCTCGAAGAAATCCTTGTACTGATGCTCATCAAAGCCAGCAAAGCCCTTCTCCTTCTTGAGATAGGTATACAGAGCAAGTTCGTTTTCTCCGTTTACATCGGACTTCTTCATCTGTGGGAAGGTGGTATTGTAGTTAAGAGTACAGAAATCATGGATTTCATCGTCACTACCTGGAGCCTGACCACCGAATTGGTTACATGGGATATCTATGATTTCAAGACCCTTCTCATGGTAATCCTTATAGAGCTGCTCAATTGGAGCATACTGAGGGGTAAAGCCACAGCCAGTTGCTGTATTTACGATGAGGATAACCTTGCCCTTGAAAGCAGAAAGCTTAAACTCTTCACCCTTTCTTGTTGTTACTGAATAGTCGTAGATCATCTTAATCAATCTCCTTTTCTTTATTATTCATTTTATCAAGCACCTTATTGAGAAGGGCTCTGAGAAGTATCAGATCTTCGTCAGGAAGAGGAATACAACCATGTATCTTCTCAGGTACCTGCCTTATCTTTTCCTTGAGTGCAAGACCTTCCTTGGTCAATGAAATAGCAAGCCTTCTTTCATTGTTCTTTTCTCTGCTTCTTGAGATGTAGCCACTCTTTTCAAGGCGCTTCAGAAGAGGTGCAAGAGTGCCAGATTCCAGGTGAATCTTTTCTCCAAGCTGTCCTTCACTCATATCTCCGTACTCCCAGAGTATTAGCATGACAATATACTGAGTATAGGTCAGGTTGAACTCCTCCAGTGGCTTTCTATACTGTCTTACTACCTCTTTGGCACAGGCATAGAGTGGAAAACAAAGCTGGTTTTCAAGCTTCAATTCTTCATAGGTTTCTGGCATTCAAAACATCCTTTGATCAAAGACCAAGCAACTCAGTCCAGATCTTTACTTCTTCTTCTGTACCATTTGCACCAAGGCGCTTTCCCTTGAGAACTTCAGCCTTTCCAGCTACAACCTTCTTGATGTGTGCTACACCCTGGTCAACTGGGCTAGCTGCGGAAGTGCAGAATGGAACGATCTTCTTACCTGATAAATCATAGCTATCAAGGAATGTGTCGATGATACTTGGTTCGCGGCCCCACCAAACTGGATAGCCAACAAAGATAGTATCATATTTTGCCATATCTTCAACCATGCCATCGATTTCAGGGCGACAAGCTTCATCTGCCATCTCAACATTGCAGCGTGCTGTCTTAACTGTGTAATCGAGGTCCTCTTTTGAATAAGGTTTTGCAGCCTTAATCTCAAATAAATCTGCCTTTTCGACCTTTGCAAGCTCCTCTGCTACCTTAGCAGTAACACCGGATGCTGAAAAAAATGCAACCAATACCTTTCTCATATCAAACTCCTTTATCAAAGCTGCTGGAGAATCCAGTTCTGCTCACCAATCTTTTCAATAAGCTCGAGCTGAGCTTCTCCCCAGTACATATCCTCCTCTTCATCCTGATAATACTTCTTCAAGATATCGAAGGTTGTATAATCAGTTCTTGCTTCTTCTGTAAGCTCAAAGAGCCATGCAAGGCCATCCTTGGAAACCTGAAGATCATACTTTACCCAGTCAACAGGGTTCTTGCATACGACACCTTCTCTCTTTGCTTCAATCTTTACCTCTCCACCGAGATCAATGATTCTATCGATGCACTGCTCAACATAGCCTCTTTCCTCTTCTGCGTGCTCAGCATACTTTGTAGCAAGCTTGTTAAAGCCCTGGCTTTTAAAGATGCGAGACTGGATCTGATGCCCATCTGCCTGCTGTGCGAGATCAGTAACGATAACCTGAAGACCTTCAAGAATTTTTTCCTTAGACATATATTCCTCCATATTATTGCGCACAATTATATCGTGCACAACTACAATTGGAATTATAGTGTCGATTCTAATTTCATCAATTTAGAAAATTTGCTTAATCTCTCAGATTGAGATAAATCAATATAATTATCTCATTTTCAATATAGATACTGCTTTAAAGGTTCAGGAATAGATATCATGTAGGCTTCACTGAGCTGTTCTGGAGTTGTCTTATACTTTCCTAATATCCATTCACAGGTAAAGTAGACGGTTCCATTGACATAGATTCTTATCATCATCTTTGTTTTTTCATCTAGACTCGGTACAGACTTCTGTACCTTGTTCATCAACGATGTGTAGTTTATCTCAGTCATGTTCAGGACAAAGGATTCATAGCCACTGGTATTCAATAGAAGGTTTGCAAGGTACTCTTTGTGTTCATAATAGTATTGGGCACAGTCTATAAGGCACTGTTTCCAGCTAGTCTCATCAAACTCAAATCGTTCAACTATTCTCTCCATGTCCTGTCTGTAGGCCCAGGCGATGAGATCATATTTATCGCGGAAGTGGCGATAGAAGGTGGCCGATGAATATTCGCAGTTATCAACGATATCCTTGATAGTTATCTTATCGATTGCCTGTTTTTCTGCTACTTCCCTAAATGATTCAACTAGAATATCTTTGGTTGTTTTTCTTTTCATATAACCTGTCCCCTCTTGATTATAATCGAAATTGTACAGCGTGCTGTATAATTGTTTCTGGGCACAAGAAGCAGAAGATGAAGATTGTTGTACTTGATGGATACACAGAGAAAAATAGTCCTTTCCTAAAAGAGCCTTGTTTCCTTGATCTCAAATAAATTTGACTTTCTCAATCTAAATTAAAGCTCCTCGGCTACCTTATAGGTAACACCGGGAGCTAAAAAGAATACAAATATTATTTTTCTTATATTAAATTTTATTAAATCTGAAGAAGAATCCAGTTCTTCTCACCAATCTTTTCGATAAGCTCAAGCTGAGCTTCTGACCAGTACATCTCTTCTTCCTGATATCTATAATACTTCTTCAAGATATCGAAGGTGGTGTAATCAGTTCTTATCTCTTCAATAAATCCACCAAGCCAAGCATGGACTTCCTTGGCAAGCTGCAAATCACTCTTTATGCATTCTATAGGGTTCTTGGAGACAAAACCAACCTTCTTTACTTCAAGCTTTACATCTCCACCGAGCTCAATCATTCGATCGGTGACCTGATCAACATATTCTCTTTCCTTTTTTGCCTGTTCAGCATACTTTGCAGTAAGTTTGCCATAGCCCTGGCTCTTTAAAAGACGAGACTCAATCTGGTGACCATCTGACTGTTGTGCGAGATCAGTAATGAAAAGCTGAAGACCATCAAAAACTTCTTTCTGTGACATATATTCCTCCTTGTATCGAGTACAAAAATACGTGCAAACCTACTATTGATATTACAGTATCAATTTCATTCATATCAATTAAATATTTTGATTTCCTCTCAATATTAGATAAATTAGTAAAAATCGCTCATTTTAAATATTGATACTGATTCAAAGGCTCAGGAATAGATATCGTGTAAGCTTCACTAAGCTGTTATAGAACTGTATTGTCTTTCCTAATATCCATTCGCAAGTAAAGTATACTGTTTCATAATTGTTTATAGGAGCAAGGATCATAAGATGAAGATAGTAGTACTTGATGGATACACAGAGAACCCTGGAGATCTTTCCTGGAAGGGACTTGAGGCACTTGGCGAGACAGTTGTCTATGACAGATCCTCACTCACCGACCCAAAGGAAGCAATTGAAAGGATTGGGGATGCAGAGGTTGTCTTCACGAACAAGACCCCTATAACAAGGGAAGTTCTTGATAATTGTCCTAATATCAAATTCATAGCAGTACTTGCAACTGGCTACAATGTCGTAGATACAGCCTATGCAAAGGAAAAGGGAATCCCTGTATCCAACGTTCCGACCTATGGAACTGATTCAGTGAGCCAGTTTGCTATCGCTCTTCTGCTTGAGCTCTGCCACCACAGCAGGACCGTATTCGAGGGAAAGTGGCAGAACCACATAGACTGGTGCTACTGGGACTATCCACTCATCGAGCTTGCAGGAAAGACAATGGGCATCATTGGCTTTGGCAGGATTGGCCACCGCACAGGCCAGATTGCCAGAGCACTGAACATGAAGGTCATCGTGAACGACTCCTATGAGAATCCTGCATTCAAGGAAGAGGGCTTCGAATATGTAGATAGAGAGACACTATTCAGAGAGAGTGATGTTGTTGTACTCCACTGCCCACTCTTTGAGGATACAAAGGGAATCATCAACAAGGAGACC
>JAILRW010000166.1 GCA_024698005.1 Sphaerochaetaceae bacterium
CCAAAACCATCTACAGAAGATATGAATGGAGTGAATTTGATGTTCTCAAGCCTTTTCAGGATATCGTTAGTAGTATATTCCTCTGAAAGCTTGAATGGGGGAATCAGAGTTATATGAGGCAGGGTAGAGTGACCGCTCTTACAGCCATAGCGTGTGTTTACGTATCTTCTGAGATATGTAATTTTCTCTTCCAATTCACTTGGTAAGGGAAAGCCAATGAAGTGTGTCTGTTCTGGAAACTTGTTCATAATAAAAATAGGGGGCCGTGGCCCCCTGATAGATGTGATATACCTCTTACTTTGCGAGGATGTCCTTTACGACCTTCTTGATCTCTTCGCACTTAGCATCCTTGAAGAAGTACTCCTGGAAGTGCTCACCTGCGAATGCACCCTTTACGAGCTCCTGGTCGAGTTCAGGAAGGATATCAACGAGCTTTCTGTGTGTAACAAGCTTTACCTGATCGAGGATCTTCTTGTTTCTCTGCTCTGGAACAACTCTTTCCTTTGGATAGCCACCGCCGGATGGTTCACACCATAGCTTCTCGAAGATGTACTGGAGATTGAGATCACCACCCCAACCAAAACCGAGTGCAAATGGGATTGCGATAGCATTGCCATCATTGATCTGAGAGAATGTATAAGCGTCGAGTGGGTTTTCTACATGACCACAGAGAACGCCTGGGAAGGAGTTGAGTGCAAGCATAGCACCTTCACCTGTACCACAGCCTGTTACAACGAAATCTGCAGCACCGCTGTTGAGAAGTGTTGCTGCGAGAATGCCGAGCTGTACATATGTGAGCTGAGCATCGTCAGTAGCAGTATACATGCCATAGTTGACTACCTCGAAACCCTTGGTGTCAGCTACCTTCTTGAGACTGTCAAAAATGATAGGATTCTTTGCAGCCTGACTGTTTTCATTCAAAAGCGCGATTTTCATACGAAACATGATATCACTTTCGATATGTGGTTTCTATCACAATTTAGTATTATCTGTGCGAATATGCTCAGGCCTCATAATCCATCTTCTTTTCATCCCAGGAGGAGAGGACATTGAGCATGTCTAGAGCAACCTTTTTAGCTCCCTCAAGATCATGGTCCTGATAGTTGCCACACTCCTTTCTCTTGGAGCCTGGAATCTCTCCTGAGAAGGTGCTTATAAAGGCAAAGGATTCCTTTACGAGAGACAGTGCCTCAGAGCGAGAGACGGTGTCTCTCAAAAGAAGATAGAAACCAGTTCTACAGCCCATGGGACCTACGTAAATTACACTGTCAGAAAGCGAACTATTTCTTGCGTAGGTTGCAAATAGGTGCTCGAATGTGTGCATTGCACTGTCTGTGAGATAGTCACCCATATTAGGTTTCTTCATTCTGATATCATAGGTAACAACATCACCATCGATGCGAGATACATACATACCTTTTTCTAGCTTGTCATGATCAACTGTAAAACTTGCAATTTTCTTCATGGGATGGATATTACCACTTAATGAAAAATTATTCTTCACCATCGTGTTCAAATAAAAAGTAAAGAATTATGAAATATACCATTTTTCAATTAAGTATGTTTTAATATACATATTGATTTTAAGGGAGATTTTTAGACAATGGCATTACATGTACTTGATGAGGCTAACAAGTGTTTGGGATGCAAGAAACCACTTTGCCGTCAGGGTTGTCCAATTAATACAAATATTCCTGAAGTAATTCGACTTCTCAAGGACAACAAGTTGGATGAGGCTGGCAGAATGCTCTTTGAAAACAACCCTCTGACAACTATCTGCTGTATTGTATGTAACCATGAGAAACAGTGTGAAGGAAGCTGTATCAGAAACAGGATGCCTTCTCATGATCCTGTACACTTCTCTGTAATTGAGGACTACATCTCCTCCACATATGCGAGCAAGATGACAAGTGGCCCTGCACCAAAGAATGGAATGAAGGCCGCAATTGTTGGTTCTGGTCCTTCAGGCCTTACTATCGCTGTTCTTCTTGCTAGATGGGGTTACGATGTAACTATCTTCGAAGCACGCGATAAAATCGGTGGTGTAATGAGATATGGTATTCCTAACTTCCGTCTTCCTGATACAATCATTGATGATTTCAAGCTCCGTCACCTTGATATGAAGGGAATCAAGATACGTCCTCACACCTCAATTGGTAGAACTCTTACAATTGACGATCTTCTTAGAGACGGATATGACAGTGTCTTCATTGGTGCAGGCTTAAGAAAACCAAATGCAATGCATATCAAGGGTGAATCCCTTGGAAATGTAGCTTTTGCAATAGATTACCTATCTGATTCAAAGGCATTCAACCTTGGTGATAACGTAGCAGTTGTTGGTGTTGGTAACTCTGCAATGGACTGTGCCAGAACTGCAGTTAGAAATGGTGCAAGACACGTTGTCTGTTACTCCATTTCCAGCAAGCCATATGTCCAGGCTTCCCATTATGAGTATAGCTATGCAAAGCTTGAAGGTGTAATCATGCGCTTCAATCTCAAGCCAGTAGAGATCAGAGAGAACGGCCTTGTCTGTCGTGAAACTGTAACTGATGAGAATGGCAATATCACAGAAAAGCCAGGTACCGAAAAGCTCTACAGACACACTGGTGTAATCGTTGCAATTGGTCAGTCTGCAGAAAGTACACTCATCAATACGACCCATGGTATCGACACCAACAAGAGAGGTCTTCTCACTGTTGATGTAGATGGTAGTACAACGAGACCTGGTGTATTTGCAGGTGGTGACGCTGTTCAGGGTGCAAGAACTGTTGTAGAGGCAGTTGCAATGGCTAAACAGGTTGCTGAGTACATGGATGCTTACATGAAGAGTCTTCCTGGAAAGTACAAGGTTGACCCATATTCAGCAGTACCTGAATATGAGGAACCTCTTCCAGACTCTGTAGGTGAGCAGAGAATTTAAAGCAGTTTTAACTAAGTGGCAGAGCACAGCGCTCTGCTGCTTTTTTTATGTCTCCAAGAGAGATCGTATTTCTAGCATTCTCATTGGAGATGATTATTGCTTCATTCATTATGCTTTCAATAGCTGCAGCAGATAGACCATTGGTCATGCTGACAAGACGATTGAGAGTAATTGAATCATCAAGAGTTCTGCCCTTGCTGTAGAGATTGATGAGTGCTTCTCTTGCTGTCTTGTCTGGTTGTGGTATGAGATATTTTCTATCAAATCTGCCTGGACGGATAAGGGCAGGGTCAAGGTCCTGTATATTGTTGGTCGCACCTATGACCATTACTCCAGTTGAGTGGCCAGCAAAGCCATCCATTTCATTTAATAGGGATGTGATTATCCTATTGTTTTCCTTATCTATTGCCTGACCTGCATAATTTCTCTTCTCTCCGATGCCATCAAATTCATCGATGAAGACGATACAAGGAGCATTCTTTCTCGCTCTGTTGAATAGAGCCTTTACTTTGGCAGGACCTACGGCCATGAAGGAGGACTGGAAGTCAGTTGCCTTGGTTGCGATGAAGTTCATCTTTGCCTCTCCTGCAAGGGCCTTGGCCATCAATGTTTTACCATTTCCTGGATTGCCAACAAAGAGAACACCACTTGGCTGTCTTATGCCTTTCTTCTCGAACTCCTTTGGATTCTTGAGAATGTTGACAAGCTGCATCATGTCTCTCTTGGTGTCTTCAAGACCTGCAACATCCTTGAAGGTGGTATTTGTCTTTCTGATAAGCTTGAATTTCCTGCCTGGCAGAGTGATGAAGTAGAAGGCACCACCAAAGATCATTCCAAAGAAGATCAGGTTGAAGATAGTGTCAAAAAGCATAGTCAGACTCTCTTCAAAAGAAGCGCCATCTCCTTCTATTTCAACACCCTTGAGAAGCAGTCTTTCCTTGAGGTCACTGCTATCAGGGTTTGCTGTATTATACTCATTTCCATTTGAAATGAACTGGATCCTGTTATCGACAAACTCAACGCTTTCTACTTTGTTGTCATCTACGAGTGAGATGAAATCTATATATGAAACCTTCTCTCCCTTTGGAATTGTAGGAAGGAAAAGAAGCGCGATAAGGGTGACAAGAGCTACTATTATTGCCAAGTATCTAAATTTTCTCATATCTGAAAATATAGCAGAACAAGGAAAAGTTTTGATATCTTTTGTATTTCAAATCATCAAGATTGTGAAATAAAAC
>JAILRW010000032.1 GCA_024698005.1 Sphaerochaetaceae bacterium
AGTGTTTCATACTTTACAATTTTTCACTTTCTTGATAGTTTATTTATCAGCATTATTGCCCAGATGGCGGAATTGGTAGACGCGCTAGCTTCAGGTGCTAGTACCAGTAGGTGTGCAAGTTCGAGTCTTGTTCTGGGCAAACAAAGATAAACTATTTTTACAACAAAACGATTGTAATAATAGGTTTCTCAATTATGAGCTTTTAAATATCACTTACCCTACACTTCTCTTTCTATACTCAGCAGGAGTACAGCCTACAATGTTCTTGAAGATAGTGAAGAAGTACTGCTGATTCACGAAGCCTGAACTTGCTGCAATTTCCTTTATATTCATATTCGAGTCTTCAAGAAGCTCTATTGAGTGATCTACTCTTACTCTGCTTATATAGAATGCCAATGACTTACCTGTAATCTTTCTCCACTTCCTGCATAGATATGCACAGGAAACTGATAGAGAGTCTGCAATATACTGGCTACTGAGTAGTGGGTTTGCGTACTCCTTTTCCACCATCTCCCTTATCTTTGAGTTTATTTCAAATGCGCTGTGGCTCTTACTTTCCTGGGCTACCTGGACCAGCTTCTGTGCAAAATCATAGATTTCTATCCTGAAAGCATCGAAATCCTTGATGCTTCCAATGCTTTCACCCTCAGCAGAGCTGAGTTTTACCAAAGCAGTATGTACATTGTGGTATGCAACGATTGCAGATTGATATGTTTTTCCATCGATCAGGCTGAAAAGCTCAGAGAGCTTACTCTGTGTAAGTGGAAGATTTCCACTTCTTATAATTCCTGAAAGCTCCTTGATCTTCTCTTCCACATCAGAAATGTCTTCTGAAAGAGTTTTAAGTATTTCAGTATCAAGTCTGTGGACTTCTGGATGGAAGACTCTACGTGAGTAAGTGCGAAGAAGTTCTTCATACTTACTGTGCAGAGAGTATATGTTATCTATACTATTAGAGGTGACAATGTAATAATTTGGTCGATTCCTCATTATTACCCCTATCGTATTCTCTATCTTCTCCCTATCCTCACATTGAATTAGTAGTACTGTGTTTTCACCAATTACTGCTCCTTCAATCTTCTCGATCCCACACTCCTTTGCACTCTTGATGCACGCTTCACTATTTACTGTGCTTACAAGCACAAGATCTATCTTCTCAAGTGGATCAATGGATAGATTGTAGTCAGCTATCTGGGAAAGGTTGAAATCGGAATTCCCTGTTATTACTCCATAGAGGGTTTCGTTCTTCAGCATTGCATCGATTGTAGATTGCAAATGCTCAGCATTTCTTGAAGTAGATATAAGTTCGTTGAGACGCTGCACAATTTCAGAGCCTTTAAGCTTTTCCTTCTTTTCAAATCCCTTGATACTTTCTGTAATCTTGAAGTATGGAAGTGCGATGATTATATATACAAAGATTGAAACTATGAGAATTGATATGAAGATGATACCCAGAAGCAAGAGAACAAGATTTCTCAGCTCTGTCATGTTACCAAGCACGCTTTCGTAATCGACGACATCGATCAGTGTCCAGTCATTGGAAGTCAGGTGTGAGTAGAAGCAGATCATCCTGTCATCTTTCTTATTGAGTGAAAAATGGTCATCTCCCAAGATGAAGAAGCCAGAGCTTTCCTCTTCTTCATCAAGCTGAGTTCTGACACTTTCGATCAACTCCATGCTGATTCCTTGCTGCCAAGCAAGGAGATCATTGTTCTCATCCAGAATGAAGGCATCAAGGTCGCTTCCAAACAGAATGCTATTGAATCTGGATGCCTCTATATTGATCATCATTCCAGAACTCTGGTCTGCAATGACATATGAGTATATAGGCATCACCTGCTTCTTTCTTACATTGTAGACTTCACGATATATTGGCTTCAATGCAATCTCTGAAGAGTAGTTCTTGAAAAGCTCAATTGCCTCTCTATCCCTGAAAGTGTCCTCGTGGTCTGATGAGCTCACATTCTCTGAGGATGAGAAGCAGAAGTTAAAGGCTGAATTGTATATATAGATACTGTCGATGAAGGAACCGATACTGACCATTGAATTTAGGGCTCTTACCCCTTCAACGACTTCAAAGTTGGAAAGTTTTGTAGAAGTTCTCAGTTTGACAACATCGGAAGAGTAGAAGATCTGGATTCCCTGATCGATCAGAAGATCATAAATAATGCTAGTTGATGACTCTACAGTTTTTACGTGCTGTGCGTTTCTATCTGAAAGCGAACGGATAGTTGCATTTGAAAAAATGAATGAAAACAGTAGTGTTAATAATGCAATTATAAAAATTACTGAGACAACCAGTATAGTTGCTCTCAGAATCCTCTTTTCTTTCCCAAATCTAGTAATTCCCCTCATATCTTTATACTAAACCTTCTTTTTTCGAACTACAAAACAGATTTATTCGATTTTCGAACATAGTGAAAAATGTTTAAAAAACGAACTAGACAACTTAAATATGGCGGTCGGACGATAAAAATAACAAAAACTTTTATGGAGGGATAAAAATGAAAAGAATCCTAATTGCTCTTTTGGTTCTGGTCATTTCTTTTAGTCTTTTTGCTGCAGGTCAGCAGGAAGCTGCAAAGGCAGATGGTGGTAGCACCGGTAAAAAAGGTTCAGTAATGGTCTACACATCCACAGGTGAAGATGTAGTTCTCAAGCTCAAGGAAGCTTTCGAGGCCAAGTATCCAAACATCACCATGGATTATTACTATGGCGGTTCTGGCAAGGTTGTAACAAAGCTCAGCACTGAGTTCCAGACCAAGGCAGTCACCTGTGACCTCGTATGGATGGCTGACCCTTCATCAATGATCACATGGAAGGGTGAAGGAAATCTCGTACCTTACAAGTCACCTAATGCTGAAGCAATCGATGCAAAGTTCAAGGATAGTGAAGACTACTTCACCGCAGCAAGAATGGTTATCATGGGTATCGGCTTCTCCACAACCGCAACAAGTGATGCTGAAGCTCCATACACATTCAGAGATATGCTCAATCCAAAGTGGAAGGGACAGATCGTAATGGCTGACCCATCCAATGCTGGTACAACCAAGGCTTGTGTATACGCACTCGTAAATGATCCAGGTTATGGCTGGAAGTTCTTCGAAGACTTCAAGGCTAACGGTGGCGAGCTCGAGAGCTCTTCAGGTAATACAGTAAACAAGGTTGCTGCAGCTGCATACCAGCTCTGTATCGGTGTTGACTACAACTGTAGAAACATGGCTGAAAACGGCTCTGCAATTGGCTTCCACAACACAACTGACGTTGTATGTGCTTGCCCATGTCCTATCGCAATCACCAAGGGTGCTCCAAACGAAGAGAATGCAAAGATCCTCTATGATTGGCTCCTCGATCCAGAAGGTGGCCAGAAGGTTCTCGCAAACGACTGTAACATGACAGTTACCAACCCTAAGACCAGCATCCCAGCAGGCATGATCAGAGCTGACGAAGCTGCTAGAGTTGCAATGCCAATTGACTGGATTGACATGAAGGTTAACGGAAAGGCAATGCTTGAGAAGTTCGACGCTCTCTTCAAGTAATTTAACTTGATAAAGGGTTGGCAGGCTATGCCAGCCCTTTTTTGTCCAAGGTTATTGTGCATGAATAAAATAGAACTCAAGAACATCAAGCTATCTTATGGAAGCAACGTTATAATCAACGATTTTTCCATAGATATTTCCGAGGGAGAGATTATAGGCATAGTAGGCCCTTCAGGCTGTGGTAAGACCACATTGATGAGAGCCCTCTGTGGACTTAAGAATCCCGACCAAGGTGAAATATATGTAAACGGAATTCCATATTTCTCAAAGGCACAGCATGTAAACATTCCACCTGAGAATAGAAATATAGGAATTGTCTTCCAGGATTATGCTGTATGGCCACATCTGACTGTAGAGGAAAATGTAGCCTACCCACTCAAGAAGAGAAAGAAGCCTACTGCTGAAATCAAGGAGAGCGTTCACCACGCTCTTACACAGGTAAGCATGCTCGGCTATGAAAAATACATGCCTAGCCAGCTATCTGGTGGTCAGCAGCAGCGTGTTGCAATTGCAAGAGCTCTCACATCAAGTAAGGATATCATCATAATGGATGAGCCAATTACCAACCTCGATGCAAAACTCAGGGAAGGTATGCTTGTTGAAATCAGACTCATGCAGCAGCGCCTTGGCAGTACCATAATCTACGTAACCCATGACCAGGAGGCAGCACTGCAGCTCTGTGACAGAGTTGTCATCATGGACAACAAGGGAAATATCAGCCAGATCGGTACCGATGAGGATATCATCGGCAATCCTGCAAACCGCTTCGTATTCAAGTTTATCGGCGTTTCGAACTTCATCCCTGTTTGCAAGAAGAAGGATGGCTATTACCTTCACCTTGATAATGACTACCTCTACTCCAAGAGTGAGCCTAAGGGCTGGATCGAAGGAGAAGCGGAAATGGGCATAAGACCAATGGATATAATCTTCGATCCAAAGGGTCTTGTGGAAGCTGTAATCACTCAAGGCGTCTTCCTTGGCGATATGTACAACTACTTCATCACGATTGGAGATAGGGAATACAGAGTCCAAAGAAGTACCCTCGATAGTCTCGATGGACACGACTACAAGGTCGGGGAGAAGATCCATGTCTCCTTCCTGAACGAGAAGTATTATCCAACCGAGGCTGAATAAGGAGGAAAACGATGTTGATGTTTGATAGAAAAAACAAAGACCTCAGGAGAATGGAAGGCAAGAAATTAAATATTGATACTGTCATGACCGTCCTCTGCTTCGTCCTTTTGATCATCGTAGCAATCTGCCCTGTTGGTATGATTGTCTACAACGCTTGCTGGGATACCACAACAAATACACTCGACCTTGCAATGTTCAAGGAAGTATTGCTCCAGAAGGAGAATATCGGTGCCATGAAGAATACAATTGTAATTGGCTTCATGACCACTTTGATTGCAACTTTGATCGGTGTATTCTTTGCTTGGCTGCTTGGCAGATCCGATATCCCAATGAAGGGAACCATGAGATGGCTTTTCAAGATTCCTTTCATGATTCCACCATTCTTGGGTGCTATGGCATGGGACATCATGTTCTCAGCACGTGGTGGCTATGTTAACCGCTGGTTCATGTCAACATTCGGCTTGGAAAAACCACCATTCAATGTAAACACTGTAATTGGAATCATCATTGTAGAAGCAATCTACATGTTCCCATTTGTTTACAACCAGGTTGTAGCTGCACTTGAAAGAATGGACCCAACACTGGAAGAAAGTGCTCGTATTGCAGGTGCAAAGCAGATGTATGTAATTACTCGCATCACACTTCCTCTTGTAGTTCCAGCAATCTCTTCTGGTATGCTTCTGGTTCTCATCACCTCTCTTGCCAACTATGGTATTCCATCCATGCTTGGCTTCTCGGCAAAGATATACACACTGCCAACGCGAATTACAGAGAGAATGGAGGCAGCCAACGGCTCCTTCATAGGAATCAGACAGGCTACCATCCTTTCAATTCTGCTCATCATCGTTGTTGGTATTGCACTCATCATGCAGAACCGACTTCTGAATGTTGGTAGATACGATATCATCAAGGGTAAGTCCATGCGCCCTACTCTCATCAAGCTGAGAAAGGCAAAGTACCCTCTCTTGATATTCTCAATGCTCTTCTTGGTAATCGTTGTTCTTGCTCCACTTGCTATGATCATCATAACAAGCTTCCTCAAGGCATACGGTCTTCCAATCAGACTTGAGAACTTCTCGCTCAAGAACTACCACGAGATCTTCTTCAGGAACAACACGGTAGCGACCGCAGCCAAGAACTCACTCTTCTTGGGCTTCTCTGCTGGTTTCATCTGTCTCTTCCTCGGTGTAATGCTTTCCTTTGTAATCTACAAGGTAAAGCCAAAAGGAAGAGGTCTTTTGGAATTCATGGCAGTTCTTCCATATTCACTTCCTGGTACCGTTCTTGCAATTGGTTGTATCCTCGCTTGGTCTGGTGCTTTCAAGATCAACCTCTACAACACCATTTGGATCATCCTCATTGCATACGCTGCAAGATATCTTTCCTACACCCTCAAGTCCTGTTCTGCTTCACTTCAGCAGGTACACCCATCCCTTGAGGAGGCAAGTAGAATGTGTGGTGCATCCAGACTTCAGTCTCTTACAGATGTAACCATGCCTCTTATCAAGCCAGCAATGATATCCAGCTTCTTCCTCGTCTTCCTGCCAGCAATGAGAGAGCTCACAACATCCGTTCTCCTCGTTGGTCCTAAGTCGAAGACTTTAGGCGTTACAATCTACCAGTACAGAGCTGGTGGACACATCTCCACAGCTTCTGCTCTTGCAGTTGTAACTATCGCAATTATCATGATCTGTAATGCAGTTATCGGCCAGATCGTGAAGGATAGGAAAGGAATTTGACCATGGCAGAAGAGAGAACAATCCAAATTGAACTGAAGCACGTAACAAAGCGCTTTACCACCAAGACTCTTGGTGAAGTAACTGCTGTAAACGACTTCAATTTGAAGGTATATGAAGGTGAATGCTTCTCCATCCTCGGTCCTTCTGGCTGTGGAAAGTCCACAACGCTGAGAATGATTGCAGGTTTTGAAGATCTTTCAGAAGGTGAGATCTATCTCAGTGGCGAGCCCGTCTCCATCAAGAAAAAGAATCTCTATGTTCCACCAGAAGATAGAGGACTTGGTATGGTATTCCAGGCTTTTGCTGTATGGCCTCACATGAACGTATACAAGAACGTTGCACTTCCTTTGAAGGTTGCAAAGGTTCCTAAAGAAGAGATAAAGCCAAGGGTAATGAAGGCTTTGAAGCACTGCTCACTCGATGGACTTGAGAAGGTATACCCTTCTGACCTCTCTGGTGGCCAGCAGCAGAGAATTGCACTTGCCAGAGCAATTGTCATCAACCCAAAGATTTTGCTTCTTGACGAACCACTTTCCAACCTGGACCCAAAGCTCAGAGAAACGATGAGATTTGAGATCAAAAAACTCCAGCAGGAGTTCAACTTCACAATTATCTTCGTTACCCACGACCAGAGTGAAGCAATGGCTCTTTCTGATAGGATGATGGTAATGGATATGGGTAATATCCAGCAGGTCGGTACACCTACTGAACTGTACAACAAGCCTATCAACAAATTCGTCCACAGCTTCCTTGGTCAGTCCAACTTTACCCAGGTAATCGCAGAGAATGGTAAGGTCTGCGTTAAAGGTTGCACAACTCCACTTCCTGTAGAAGCTCCAAAGAATATGAGTGGAGAGATATTACTCGCGACCAGACCTAACACTATCGAAATAAACCACAGCGATGGTTACAAGGCAAAGGTAATCAAGAGAGTCTTCCTTACTGACTTCTCACAGTACCTAGTCGACCTCGGTGGTGGTCAGATCATCCGCATTCAGACTCCTCATAGAAACATCTTCCGTCAGGGAGATGACTGCTATGTCAAGTTCCCAAGTCCAATGTGGTATGAGAAGGGAGAGGAAGATGATGCAGAACGCGCTAAGCGTATGGTCATCTAAAAGGAATTTAGGGTATGGGAAATATCAGCTTTCTTGAAATGGCTAGAAAGAGAAGCTATGAATATGTTGCTTACAGTAGCTTTCCTCATGTCATGAAGGACCTTCAGTACGGGGACAATCCTCGTGAGTGTCTTGATATTTTCCTGCCATCCTCCCCAGGTCCATTCCCAGTCATTCTCCAGGTAACTGGAGGTGGCTGGGTATATGGAGACAAGAGCATGAAGAAGATGGAAAACACTTTCCACTTCATCCTTGAACGTGGCTATGCACTTGTCTCCATGAACTACTCTCTATCTGATAATGAGAAGTATCCAGTTCCAATCTGGCAAGTTAAGAGAGCTATCAGGTATCTGAGAGAGAATCATGAGAAACTGAAGCTTGATACTGACAATCTATTTCTTTATGGCAATTCAGCAGGTGGCTACCTTGTTCTGATGGCAGCCCTTACAGGAGAAACACCTCCTTTTGACACTGTTTCATCAAAAGGTAGAAGTGGCTCTAAAAATACCTCTTCATCAGTTTCAGGTGTTGTATCGATCTATGGCTTTACTGATTTTCTTTCAAACAATGCAAAGTTCAAGGCTCTGGGCCTTAAACCAAAGTATGAAGAAAACTATCCAAATAGCCCTTCTGCATTCTTTCTAGGTAAAGATCCTGAGAAGAATCTCTCACTTGCAAAGCAAGCTTCTGTACTTTCATATGTGGATGCATCTCACCCACCTATTCTTATCCAGCATGGGCTTGATGACCATACTGTTTCTCCTATGCATAGCTTCGAGCTTGCAAAGGCTCTATACAGTGTAAAAGGAGCAAAGGTAGAGGTTGATTACTTTCCATCCATGGACCACTCTGATCCTTATTTCAAATCAAAAGAGAACACTGACAGGATCATAGATTTCTTTGATTCTGTACGATATCAAAGCTGATTTCTATTAGCAAAATTTCTTTATAATTCTAACGACACTGCTTTTATTCATCCTTGTACCAACTAAGCAAAGTCCATTTGCTTTTTAATACAATATTTCATTTTCCCATGTAGATACTTTTGAGCGCACAAGGAGGGCGCATACAAAGTATGCTTACTAAAGAACAGCTGAAAGAAGTATTCCTGAATATGACATTGATGGACAATCTTCTATTCAACAATGTCTTCAAGGACAACAAGGAGGCAATTG
>JAILRW010000033.1 GCA_024698005.1 Sphaerochaetaceae bacterium
CGATTCCAATGTAGATTATTCTTTCCATAGTGACCTCCGCTTGCATGTGCTAAGGCAACATGCTCAGTTGTATTCATCCTAAGTATGCTACCAAACTCACGTCTTTGCAAAACTCAGGAGGTCACTTCATATTGTCTAGAATGATACAATTCATTGTAGATGGTCTTAAATTTAAGATATATAGGGAACGGGATGGTATAAATATGCCATTCCTGAAGAGATAATAGTCAGTTAGAATCGTGTCTGTTTCAAAAACAATCTATAATTTCCCGACAAAAACGAATTTCAAAATGTTGTTTTCCAAGAGCTCTTGCAATAAGAATATCCAATTTAGAATCGCTTTTTATCCTTAAAACGGATCAAATACTAAAAAATATGAAAGAAATGGAAATAATTATTATATTAAATAGAAGTTTTATAACCTATAATCCACACAAATCTGTTTCTATATATAGTATTATTTAGGTCAAAACCTGCATTTTAAGCGTTAAATCGAAGGTTTTGTAGGTTTGGAAATAAAATCAAAAAAAACTAACCAGGTTTCACGTGAAACAACAGTTCAGGTTGCCCTTTTGCCATCAGGTTTGTGAGGTAGTTTTGTGGCTCTAAGTCTTTAGCGTCCGACTCTTGTTTTGGTATTTGCTACTGTGGTAGTGGTTTTTTGTCATGGCAGTTTATTTTTTTTTCATTACCCATGTTCCCTTTTCTCGTTTGTGTTATATCAATAATGCAAAATGATTAGAGACGTATAATGTCCTAGTAAAAAATATTTTTATGTTTCACGTGAAACTTGTAATTTAGAATGATTTGACTCTTTCCTATTTGTTTAGGATAGGATATGAGGGCCTGTGTATTAAAGTTCGGAGAGTTTGGTCTTGATAAATTAGTTAAAATATTTGAGGTTTTGACTAGAATTAAAAAATCCCAGGAAAAACCTGGGATCTGTGTTTGTTGTGAAGTTTAAATTACATTGCCATCTGAGTAGCGTTTTCGACGATGATTTCTGGTCCGATGACGTGCTGAAGATATCTCTGCACTCCATTCTTGAGCGTCATCTGTGACATTGGACAACCTGCACATGCTCCAACAAGCTTAACATATACAGTGTTATTTTCCATCTTAATGAATTCTATATCTCCTCCATCGTTCTGGAGAGAGGGTCTGATCTGGTTAATTGCAGCAATAACCTTCTGTTCTAAAGTTTCCTCGCTCATTTTAAGCTCCTATTAAATATTTCAATATATGAAAAATACATTAACTACATAGAGCAGTCAAGTTGGTTTGTTTTTTAGATGACAAGAAGATTTTTATTAACTATATTTTCAATATGAGTGCATGCAAAATTATATTTTTGAACCAAAAGGGAGGTGTTGGTAAAACAACTACCTGTGTAAACCTTGGATCATCACTTGCAGAGATGGGAAATAAGGTCTTGTTGATCGATTTTGATTCTCAAGGAAACCTTACTGGAGCTGTTTCGGGTGATAGCAGAAAGCCAACTATTTATAATGTTATTGCTGGAGAGATTAGTGCAAAAGATGCCGTTCAAGAGACTCCTTTTGATAACTTATTTGTTATTCCTGGCTCTGTTGATCTTGCAGGTTTGAATCTTGAGCTTGTTTCTGAAGAAGATAGAGAATATTACCTCAAAAATAGTATATCTAGTCTTGATGATGAGTTCGATTTTATTTTGCTAGATTGCCCTCCTTCTTTGGGCCTTTTAACGATGAATGCTTTAGCATGGGCAGAGTATGTTTTTATTCCAATGCAGTGTGAATATTTTGCAATGGAAGGCTTGAATATGCTTATGCGAACCATAACAAGCGTTAGAAAGAACATTAATAAAGATCTTAAAATCTTGGGTATTCTGTTTACTATGTTTACCAAGAGAGCAAGATTAAATGCTGAAGTTATAGAAGACGTTAGTACCTTCTTCCCCAATCTCGTATTTAAAACTATTATTCCTCGAACGATAAGACTTGCAGAAGCTCCATCACATGGCCTTCCAATTAGTGCATATGATTCTAGAAATTCTGGAAATAAGGCTTATCAGAACTTAGCAAAGGAGGTAATTTCACGTGTCTAAAACAAAGAAAAGCTTTGGGCTTGGAAAGGGCGTAAGTACTCTATTTGCTGATTATCAGCAGGACAATGAGCCTACTAAAATTGAAGAAAATAATGGCAATGTTTCACGTGAAACAGTGCTTTTTGTTAAACTTGATTCAATTAAGCCAAATGAAAATCAGCCAAGAAAAGTATTCGAAGAAACTGCATTGAATGAACTTGCTGATTCTATACGTCATCAAGGTGTATTGCAACCAATTCTTGTAGAGGAATATGCTCCTGGAAAGTATTCTATAGTTGCAGGTGAAAGACGCTTCAGAGCAGCTCAGATTGCTGAATTGAAAGAAATTCCTGTAATTGTAAGAAAGTTTTCTGCAGTTCAGAAATCTGAGGTAGCACTTATTGAAAACATCCAGAGAGAGAATTTGAATGCTATAGAAGAGGCAAGAGCATATAAAGATATTATCGAAAAATCTGGTATGTCTCAGAATGAGTTAGCAGATATGGTAGGTAAAAATAGAACTACTATAACTAATAGCCTTAGACTCCTTCAGCTTCCAGATACAATTCAAGATGATCTTGTTTCTGGTGTTTTAACAGCAGGTCATGCACGCGCTATTCTTTCCCTTGTTAATCCTTCTGATAGAATCATTCTTAGAAATAGAATTGTTGAAAAAGACCTTTCTGTTAGAGATGCAGAAAGAGTTGCAGAGTCTTTTAATGAGGGTAAAAAACTCATTGTAAAGAAAAATGTGGTAAAAGCTAACGATGCTATTAAACAAGAAGTTGAGGATAAATTCCTGGAAGCTTTTGGAACCAAGGTTCAGGTTACAGGAAATCTCAGGAGAGGAAAGGTTGTTATCCCATACAAGAGCAAGAATGATCTCGAAAGACTCTACTCTTTGCTCTCAAAAGGCGAATTATTTGAAGATTAATTATTTATATTAAAAGGAAATAACATGAAAAAAGAAGATTTAAAAGATGGTCTTTATGCTATCATCCATACTGAAAAGGGAGATATTGCTCTTTCTTTGGAGTTTAAGAAGGTTCCAATGACAGTAATGAACTTCGTTGGCCTTGCTGAAGGTGTACTCAATATGGAAGATCCTGATGAACCATTTTATGATGGCCTTGTTTTCCACAGAGTCATTCCTGATTTCATGATTCAGGGTGGAGACCCAAGGGGAAATGGTACAGGAGGTCCTGGCTATCGCTTCCCTGATGAATTTGATGACTCTCTCAAGCACGATGCTCCTGGTGTTCTTTCTATGGCTAATGCAGGTCCTGGCACAAATGGCAGCCAGTTCTTCATTACACATGTCCCTACCCCATGGCTCAATGGTAAGCATTCTGTTTTTGGTCACGTAATTGAAGGTCAGAAGATTGTAGATTCTATTCAGCAGGGCGATAAAATTGAGTCAGTAGAAATCATTAGAGTTGGTGCAGAAGCAGAAGCTTTCAAGGCTACAAAGCAGGCGTTCTCTGATCTGGTAGAAGGCTGTGAAAAGAGAGCCAAGGCGAAAGAAGCAGAAGAGCAGAAAAAGCTTGATGCTGAGATCGCTAATAGATATCCAAATGCAATAAAGACACCTTCTGGACTCAAGTACGTTGTTATCAAGGAAGGTGCTGGTGATAAGAAGCCTAAGTATGGACAGAGTGTTACCGTCCATTATCAGGGCTCATTGATGAACGGTAAGATTTTTGACTCCTCTATCATGAGAGGAACTCCTGCATCTTTCCAGATTGGACAGGTAATTGAGGGTTGGAATGAAGCTCTTCAGACAATGAGAAAGGGAGAAAAGAGAACCCTTATTATCCCACCAGATCTTGGCTATGGAATTCACGGTTTCCCTGGAGTAATTCCTCCAAATGCTACCTTGATCTTCGATGTGGAGTTACTTGATTTCTAATGAAAGGTGGTAGTTCAGTAGTTTACGTCTGCTCAGAATGTGGACGAGAAGAAACAAAATGGATGGGTAGATGTCCTTCCTGTGGTTCCTGGAATACCTTTGTTGAAGAAAAGGTCGTAAAGGAAAGCAAGGACAAAACACAGGCTGCGATGCCGATAATTGATAAGACCCTCAAGAAGCTTTCTGAGGTCAAGGTCGATAAGGCATTTAGATTCTCCAGTGGGATAGATGAGCTTGATAGGGTACTCGGTGGTGGTATCATGCGACCAAGTTCTGTTCTTGTTGGAGGAGAGCCTGGAATAGGTAAGTCTACTATAATGCTCCAGATGGTCTCTTCTGCTGCTGAAAAAGGAAAAGTTTTATATGTATCTGGGGAGGAGTCACCTTCCCAGGTAAAACTCAGGGCTGACAGGCTCAAGCTTAATTTGGAAAAGATCAATATCTTTTGTGATACTCGCCTTGAAGCCCTTGTTGATGTTATCGAGGATCTAAAGCCAGCCGTAGTCGTTGTTGATTCCTTGCAGACTCTTTCGACCTCTACTGTCCCTTCTATCGCAGGTTCTCCAAATCAGATGAGAGCCTGCTGTTATGCTCTTTCGATGCTTGCAAAGACAAATGATATTGCTCTTTTCCTTATCGGACACGTAACGAAGGAAGGAACAATCGCTGGTCCTAAAATTGTAGAGCATCTTGTTGATACAGTTCTTTATTTTGAATCCAGCGACAACGGTGTAAGGTTTTTAAGGGCGGCTAAAAATCGATTTGGATCAGTAGATGAAATTGGAATCTTTCAAATGGAGGAAGAAGGTCTAAAGGCGGTTAAGGATCCTTCTGAATTCTTTATTTCCAACAGAAAAGAAAATGAAATGCCTTGCGGGATTGCCTATACCGCTGTTGTGGAAGGGAGCCGAACTTTCCTTGTGGAGATACAGGCTCTTACTATTCCTGCAAAAAGTGGCTTTACTCGCGTCTATTCTGATAGGGTTGATACAGCAAGGGTCAATAGAATTGCTGCGATTCTTGAACGTCATGCAGGCCTTCATCTTTCAGATCAGGATATCTATGTGAATATCGCTGGTGGCATGAAGATAAATGAAGTCTCTATTGAACTTGCTATCGCTCTGGCTCTCTGGTCTGCAAGAACGGGAACCGTTCTTCCTGCAGACTTAGTAAGCTTCGGTGAATTATCTCTCGCTGGCGAGGTAAGGCCAGTATCGTTCCTTGAAAAAAGAATAAAGACTAGCGAAGAAATGGGCTTTAAGACACATCTGTCCCCAAGTGGACAGAAAGTAAAAGGTATAACTCCTTGTAGAAATATAAAGCAGGCAATAATGATAGGTAGGGGAATTAGTAAGGACAGCTAATTAATAAGGAATCCTTCCTCTTCTTCGATTATCTGAGCAATTTTATCGCTTTCATATACATAGCTGCCGTGGTCCTCATCCGGCAGAATTCTTAATTCATTGTTGCGTATATTAGCAGCAATAAAGGATGTATCTTTGAGTCTAATTATGTCGTGTTCTCCTGTAAGTATGAGTGCATGGCATTTGATCCTTCGTAGATCTTCTCGAGTTATATGAGGCTCCTGGACCATAAGGCGTGAAAGCTCATTTCCCGTCTCTTCGTATTCCCTTTTCATTTCAAGGAAGGGGCGCTTCTTAATTCCATGAGGATTAGTATTGGCTCCACATGTGATTATAGCTTTAACAAGAGATGGATATCTGGACGCAACTAAAAGGGCTAAGATTCCTCCGTCGGAAAAGCCACAAATTATAGGTCTGTTGATATTAAGTGCCTTTATAAAGGAAACGATATCCTCTGCCATATCATCATAGTGCAGAGACTCTACGTGCCCAGAAAGCCCATGATTCCTAGAATCAAGAAGATATACATTATATTTGGATTGAAGGATATCCGCTGACTTATAGAAAATAGTGTGGTCTTCACCATTTCCGTGGATAAAGATAAGGGGTTGTCCTTTTCCGTAGTTTTCATAATAAATATCGATATTATTGATATTGATGAACATGTGGATAATATAAATATTTTTTCGAGTGAAATAAACAACATTTTAAATGTAATTTTTCAAATAACATTTGATTTTTTAAAGATTTTTGCTTTTATAATCAAATTTAATTGACAAGTGACAAAAGCAGGGGTAACTTCGTATTTAGAGGTTTTGTACAGATTAGTAAAACATTTGGAGGTTGTACAATGAATGTAGATTTCATTAAGGGTATCATCCCACCAATCGTTACTCCTATTGATGAGAATGAGAAGGTTGATGAGAAGGCTCTTAGAAAGCATATCGACTTCATGATCGATGGTGGTATTAGTGGTATTCTTGCTTTTGGTTCAAATGGTGAGTTCTATATGCAGGAAGAGGACGAGATGGAACAGGTCCTCAAGATTATTGTTGATCAGAATGCAGGTAGAGTTCCTGTTTACATGGGCGTTGGCGCAATTAGAACTTCAAAATGTATTCGTCTTGCAAACATGGGTATGGAAAACGGAGCTGACGGTGTTTCCGTTCTTCAGCCAATGTTCTTAAAGCCATCCGAAGATGAACTTTACACTCATTTTGCATCCATTGCTGATAGCATCAAAGGTGCTCCAATGCTTCTTTACAACAATCCAGGAAGAACAGGTTATGGTATCAGCCAGGATATCGTAGAGCGCCTCGCTCACGAGAAAGACAACGTTGTTGGTATGAAGGATAGTTCCGGTGATATCACTCAGACTGCTGAGTACATCAGAAGAAATAGAGACGTAAATTTCAAGGTTCTCTGTGGTAAAGATACTCTTATCTATTCTGGTCTTACTCTCGGTACCTGTGGTGCTGTTTGTTCAACTGCAAACTTCCTTCCAAAGCTTATTGTATCCATCTATGATAAGTTCATGGCTGGTGATATCAAGGGTTCCCTTGAAGCACAGTTTGTTCTCAATCCTATTCGTCTCCAGATGGACAAGTCCAGCTTCCCTGTAGCAACAAAGGACTATGCTAATCTGCTCGGAGAATATGTCGGTAATCCATACCTTCCAAACAAGCCTTCAACAGAGGCTCAGATGGCAGGTCTCAGAAATCAGCTCGTAAAGGGTGGATTCCTGAAATAATAGAAAAAATAGAAAAAGAATTCATAAGGAGAAAAAAAATGAAAGTAGGTTTCGTTGGTCTCGGTATTATGGGTAAGCCAATGGCAAAGAACCTCCTCAAGGCTGGCCACGAGGTAGTTGTTTTCGATCTCAACAAGGCAAGTGTCGATGAACTCGTAGGTTGCGGTGCAAAGGCTGTAACAAGCGGTGCTGAACTTGCAGCTGAATGTGATCAGTTCATCACAATGGTTCCAAATAGCCCACACGTAAGAGCTGCTGTTTTCGGTGATAACGGTCTTGCTAAGGGCGCTAAGAAGGGTGCAACCCTCATTGATATGAGCTCCATTGATCCGGTCGAATCTAAGAAGATTGGTGCAGACCTCGAGAAGCTTGGTATCGACATGCTCGATGCTCCTGTTTCTGGTGGTGAACCAAAGGCTATCGATGGCACACTTTCTGTCATGGTTGGCGGTAAGAAGGCTACATTTGACAAGTACTATGACCTTCTCAAGTGTATGGCTGGTTCTGTTGTATACGTTGGTGACCTCGGCGCTGGTAACATCGCTAAGCTCGCTAACCAGATTATCGTTGCTGTTAATATTGCAGCTGTTGCAGAAGCTCTCGCATTCTCCAAGAAGTGCGGTGCTGATCCTGAGCTCGTATATCAGGCAATCAGAGGTGGTCTCGCTGGTTCAACAGTAATGGATGCTAAGGCTCCAATGATGATGGCTAGAAACTTCAAGCCAGGCTTCAGAATTGAGCTCCACATCAAGGACCTCACAAATGCTCTCAACGCAGCTCACGCTATTAACTCCCCAGTTCCTCTCACTGGCCAGGTCATGGAAATGATGCAGGCTCTCAAGTGTGATGGCAACGAAAAGGACGACCACAGCGCACTTGCTAAGTACTACGAGAAGATCGGTAACGTCACAATCTCCAAGTAAGAAGCATTTTCAAAAAACAACTCACTGCCCGCCGTTTTATAAACGACGGGCAATTTTTTTGTTTAAACAGCGTTAAAATACAAAACGATTTTGAAAAATCGTTATTAAATTTAAATCTTCTGTTGTATAATTTGTTTACACAACTACAAAAGGTGTTCAAGAAAGGACAGAAAAATGAAAGCTATTAAAGTAAATGCAAAGGATAACGTTGCTGTTGTCATTGCACCTGCAAAAAAAGGAGAAGTCCTTGAGGGTTTTGGCATCACATTGCTAGATGATGTTCCTCAGGGGCACAAGGCCGCACTCGTTCCTTTGAAAAAGGGAGATGCTGTTACAAGATATGGCGTAACACTTGGCTATATGATGGTTGATGTAGAGCCAGGAAATTGGATAAACGAACATATGATTGAGTTGCCACCATCACCAGCTGTTGCTGATCTCAAGTGTGGCAAGAAAGGGTACTATCCAGAAGAGGATCCAGAAAGAAAAACTTGGATGGGCTATGACAATGGTCCTGGCAAGTATGCTGGCACAAGAAACATCCTTGGTATCTCAACAACAGTTCAGTGCTGTGCAGGTGTCTTGAGATATGCAACAGATAAGATCAAGAAGGAAATCCTTCCTAAATATCCAAATGTTGATGATGTGGATGCTCTCATCCATCCATATGGCTGTGGCGTTGCAATCAATGCTCCTGATGCAGTAATTCCAATCAGAAGTGTCAGAAACTTGGCTAGAAACCCTAACTTCGGTGGCGAGCTCATGTTTGTTAGTCTCGGTTGTGAGAAGCTTTCCCTTGATAAAGTTCTAGACCCAGAAGAGATCAACGATGACAATGTTGTCGTTCTTCAGGAGTGCCAGGGCTTTACCGGAATGGTAGATGCAATCTGTGAGATGGCAGAAAAGAAGCTCAAGAAGCTCAACGAAAGAAAGAGAACAGAACTTCCTCTTTCAAAGCTTTGTGTAGGAACTCAGTGTGGTGGTTCTGATGCTTTTTCTGGCCTTTCCGCAAATCCTTCTATCGGTTATGCATTTGACCTCTTGGCAAAGGGTGGAGCAACCTGTATGTTTAGTGAGGTAACAGAGGTAAGAGATGGTGTTCATATCATCGCAGACCGCTGTCAGGATGAAGCCTCTGTTGAGAAGCTCAAGAAGGAGATAAGCTGGTATGACAACTACCTTGCAAAGGCAAGTGTAGACAGAAGTGCTAATCCAACTCCGGGCAATAAGAAGGGTGGCCTTTCCAACATTGTTGAGAAAGCTTGTGGTTCTATTGCAAAGAGTGGTAATGCGCCAATCATGCAGGTAATTGGACCAGCAGAGCTGCCAACAAGAAGTGGTATGACATTTGCTGCAACTCCAGCTTCTGATATTGTATGTGGACCTACACAGGTTGCATCAGGTATTACAATTCAGGTATTCTCAACAGGTCGTGGTACTCCATATAGCCTCAAAGAAGTTCCTGTAATCAAGCTGTGTACTAGACATGATATCAAGGTTCAGTGGCCTGATCTCTTCGATATTGACACAGGTGATGTTCTCACTGGCGAAAAGAGTATCAAGGAGTTTGGCCATCAGCTTTACAACTTGATTCTTGATGTTGCAGAGGGAAAGAAGCCTTGTGCAGAAAAGCTTGGTATCTACAATGACCTTATTGTAGATAATCCAGCACCAATAACGTAATAGAAAGAAGTTATCTGTGCTCCATGCCTACATCGGGGAGCACAGAATAATATTTAATAGAGAGGGTTTAATTAATAAAATGGTTGTTGATCAGGATAGGTACAACATCAAGGGTATTGAAAGGGGTTTCAAAATTCTTGATCTTGTCGCAGAAAGAGGTGCTATAGGAATTCCAGATGTCTGTGAAGCTTTGGATGTGAACACAAACATGGCTTTCAGGCTTCTCACTAGTATTCAGAAGTCAGGTTACCTCATCAAAGAAGAAAGGACAGGTCTTTATACTCTTTCACTTAAGATTCTTTCTCTTTCCAATGTTGCATTGCAGTCTCTTGAGATCAGAAAGTTTGCAATGCCTTATATGGAAATCTTCTGGAGCAGCTTCCAGAAGGCTAATGTCAATCTTGGTATGAAGCATGGTGACGACATCCTCATTATTGAAAGAATTGAAGGCCTTTCTCTACCAAGAACCTACTTTACTCCAGGAAAGCAGATTCCTTTCCACTGCACTGGTCTTGGAAAGGTTCTTTGCTGTGAGATGAGTGACGAAGAGATTGAAAGATTGATTAAGGTAAAGGGCTTGAAAGCTTATACTTCTCAGACAATCGTTGACCACGATAAGATGATAGATGAGCTTGCCAAGGTAAAGGCAGAAGGTGTTGGCAGAGACAGAAATGAGTTTATCTTTGGTGACAACTGTTCTGCAGTCCCTATCAGGAACAAGGCAGGACAGATTGTAGCAGGAATCAGTGCAAGTGCTCTTTCTGCGAATATGAGTGAGCAGGAGATTGAGGATATGATCCCTCGTCTTAAGGAGACTGCTGGAAGAATATCAGGCATGCTCGGATATATTACAGTTTAAAATAAGGCCCTTCGTTGTACGAAGGGCTGTTGTTGTAAAAATATTGCAGTTTGAAAACAAATGGCCCAGAAGGGCCATTTTTTGTCTCTGCTGAACTTTTAGATCATCGTCAAAAGGAATGGGAAAGCTACAAGAGTTCCAAAAACTGATCCAAGGGAAGAAAGGAAGAATACTAGCAGAGCGTGAAGAATTCTGTTCCTGTACCAACCCTTCAGTGTCATTGAGTCATCATTAATGGCTTCGAAGTCCTTTACCTTTGGCTTTTTGAAGGTTGCTTCCAATATACCTCCAAGCATACCTACGCCCAGAACAGGTGCAAGCGCGAATAGAGGAGCAGTAACTGTACAAGCAATGATATTTAGGATGTGTGCTCCTGAGATCAAAGTTGCAATAAATGTACAGCTTGCATTTACTATTCCCCAATAGATAAATGCTCTGAGACCCTGATCCCAACCAGAATTGAATGCTGATGCAAAAATAATGAGGATCAAAAGAGTTGGAACTATAAACTGCATTGCACCTGAGAGCCAACCACCGCTTGGAATAACAGTAAGTTCTTCAAGAGAAGGAGTCTTTTCTCCTTTGTCCAGTTTTCCAATTGTGGAAATTACACCCTGTGTATGACCCGCTCCAATAACGGCAATCTTCTTCTTTCCTGGAGCTTCAAAAATGGAACGGCCAAGGTAGCAGTCTCTCTCATCGATGAGAACTTCCTTTACACTTGGAAGCTCCTTGGAAAGCTCGTCCATCATCGACTGAAGTGTATCTTGCTTCTTGAGCTCTTCAAGTTCCTCCGGGGTAATTTCTTCCTTGGAGAAAGCTGCTGTTATAAGGGTTGCAAGTAGCTTGCACTTGTTCCAGAGGTTACTCTTTGCCCAGGCTCTGCGGAAGGTTGTCTGGATTTCTCTGTCACATAACGAAACAGGGATATTCTTCTCCTTTGCTTTTTCTGCAGCTCCCAGGATCTCTTCACCTGGTTTTGTGCCTGTCTGAAGACCCATTCTTCTCTGGAAAGAGGCAAGCGCAGTGTTTGCTAAAAGTAAAAAGCCTTTTCCTTCCCTGAAAACAGTTCTTATATCCTTTTCTTCCCAGCTCTTCTTCTGGGTCTTGGATTTCATTCTTCCATCATCAAGCTCGACACAGACCCTATCAGGGTTCTCTGAATCGATAAGGGTTGAAACCTCTTCTACACTGTTCTGGCTTATATGTGCAGTACCGACAAGGACGATCTCCTGATCTTCTAGGGTAAGTCTATGTACGGTATCACTAATCTTTTCTACATTCATATTGTGTTAAATATAACGAATCAAGGGAGTACTAACAAGGGCATAGGAGATTAGAGATTTGTACGTTATGTGAATTTTATTATTTTTTAGTGATGCCTTTTTTTCAAGAGGTAACATTCCCAAAAGGACTGCCGGAAACAGCTAACTATATTGAAATAAAAGAGATGTCCATTTATCATGAACGCATGAAATATTCAGTTACAAAAAATACATCTCTGTTTAGATATCAGTATGACAAGCAGAAGCTCTTTGAAGGAGCATGGCCAATCAAGGATGGCGTTTCTGTAAACGCTTATCTCGTTCAGGGAAGTGAAAAGACTGCTCTTATTGATTATGTTGAGGAAGGAGCCTCCTTCGATGAAGAACTCAAGGAGCTCGGCCTCACAGTGGAAGATATCGATGTCCTCGTTCTTAACCATATGGAGCCAGACCACACAGGTGGACTAAGGGATTTCTTCAAGAGAAGACCTGACATTCCTGTATACTGCACCAAGATTGCATCCACAGAGCTTATCAGCCTCTATGATAAGAAGGATGCACACGTAATTAAGCCAATGGAAGAACTCGACCTTGGTGGTGCAACTCTCGCTTTTATCCCAGTTCCTAATGTCCACTGGCCAGACACAATGTCCACTTTATACAAGGAAGAGGGAATCCTCTTCTCTTGTGATGCCTTTGGTGCATTCGGTGAGACAAAGAGTGTTTACGATGATGAGCTGACAGAAGAGGAGAAAAACCTTCTCGCAACAGAGACCGAGAGATACTATGCAAACATTGTAGCTCCATTCTCCAATTTTGTTCTCAAGGCTGTAGATTCTGTTTCTGCACTCGATATAAAGATGGTATGTCCTAGCCACGGTATCCTTTGGAGAAAGGATGTAAAGTGTATCATCGATTGGTACAAGAGACTTGCTACCTATTTTGCTGGTCCAAGAGAGAAGGAAATTGCAATGCTCCTTAGCAGCATGTATGGCAATACCAAGGCTCTTGCAGACGAGCTGGTAAAGAGAGCTGAAGAAGCAGGTGTAAAGATGCACGTTGTAAGAATTCCTGACGACGGAGCTTCTTTCCTTCTCGAGAAGGCATGGAGAAGTGAAGCTCTTGTTGTTGCTGCTCCTACCTATGAGAAGGCAATGTTCCCAGAAGCTGTATATGCAATGGACCTGCTTGCTAGAAAGGGCATAAAGGGAAGAAAGAGCATGTTCTTTGGTTCAAGCCTCTGGTCTGGTGGCGCTGCTGCTGAGTATAAGGGCCTTGCAGAGAAGATGGGTCTTGAGGTCGTTGATGCAATCGACTACAGAGGTGTTGGCACAGAAGCTGACAGAGCGAAAGTTTTTGCAGCCTTCGATCAGATTCTCGAAGCTTTGAAGTAATAAATCAAAACTCATATATGACAATGGCCTCCCGCAGGAGGCCATTTGTGTTTTATAGGTTTTTTCAATCAATTTTCTCAAGGAAGTATTTGATAAAACCGAGTGTCCTTTCTGCAGATTCTGCTTCAAGCTTTTCGTTAATTGAATGGACATCCCAGAGGTTTGGTCCTATAGAGACGGAGTCCATTCCTTCAAGACGGGCATTGATTACACCACATTCAAGACCTGCATGGATACAGGTGACTATAGGCTCCTTGCCATTGTAGAAATCTCTGTATGCATTTTCCAAAGCCTTTTCAAGCTTTGAATTTGGATCTGGTGCCCAGCCAGGGTAGGAACCACTGATCTTGATCTTGAAGCCGAAAGCTTCCGCAGCAGCTGCAACCCTGTAAGCAGTTTCAAGCTTTGCAGATTCAATCAGGGATCTGCTGGAGTTGATCAACTTGAACTCTTTATCATCAAGAGAAGCGATGGCAACATTGTTGCTTGTCTCAACGACGCCAGAAATGGCGGCAGACATGCCCTGTACGTTACAAGGAGTTAGATAGATAGCTTCAATGATGTCGTGGCTGCACTTTGCTTTCACAGCTTCTTTAGGACCGCTCTTTTCTTTTGTAAGTGTCAGGACCAGATCTGGGTCTGTAATTGCATACTCGATCTTGAGCTCCTGCTCTACCTGATTTACTACGCTTATCAGTGTTTCAGCTTCCTCTGCCTTTACACAGAAGCTGATATGCGCTTCAGAAGGGATGACATTTCTCTTAGTTCCACCCTTAATGTCACAGATCATGAAATCTGGAGCTCTGTGCATTACTCTAGAAATCGCCTTTATTGCATTTAGTCTTCCCTTGTGGATTTCACCACCAGAGTGACCTCCAAGCAGTCCGGAGATAGAGAGTGTAAAGAATTCGGCATCTTTGTAGACAGCTTCTCTTGCTGCTCTCTTGGTTACATCTATTTCGATACCACCAGCACAGCCTGTGTAGATGATACCTTCTTCTTCACTGTCGATGTTTACTAGCTTTCTTGCTGATAGCTTTGTGGTGTCGAAAGCGAATGCTCCATCCATACCAGTCTCTTCAGAAACAGTGAAGAGACATTCGATAGGGCCATGCTTGGCACTTTCATCAGTAATGATTGTCATGGCCATGGCAACAGCGATGCCATTGTCTGCACCCAAGGAGGTGTCTTTTGCTCTTACATACCCTCCATCATAGACAATTTCAATAGGATCCTTTGTGAAGTCATGCTTACTTTCCCTGGTCTTTACACATACCATATCCATATGACCCTGGAGACAGACACAAGGGACGTTTTCCATACCTTCTGTTGCTGGAACATAGTAGTATACATTGCCGATCTTATCTGTATCGGTCTTGATTCCTCTTTCTTTTGCCCAATCAAGCAGGAATGTTCTTATTCCTTCTTCGTTTCCGGATTCTCTTGGGATACTTGAGATTGCAGTGAAGTTCTCCCAGAGCGTCTTTTCACTCAAATTGTCATACCACATATCAAATTTCCTTTCCGATGAAACCCTCTCTTGGAGAGCCATCAATAAATAACGCTTTAACCTTTAGCTCTTCATCCAGGACAAGAATATCAGCCCTGTATGAGACCTTTAGATAACCAATTCTATCAAATCCATGAAGGGTAGCAGGTGTGGATGTTGCACTTTTGAGAGCGTCCACTAACGGGACTCCCCAAGAGACAAGATTCCTAACTCCCTGATCCATTCCCAGACAGGAGCCAACAATCAAAGAAGAATCATTTTTACTTACGAAGGTTCCATCTTTCAATGTCGACTCTATTCCATTTATGCTGAAGATCCCGTTTCCCAGTTGACTAGGCAGTAGACTGTCGGTTACTAACACAGCTCTATCCTTTTTAAGTCTGTAGACCATATTGACTACTTCTGGTACAACATGGTGTCCGTCAGCAATGATTTCAGTATACATATCCTCATCTGCTAGTGCAAAGCCTGCACAGCCTAAATCTCTATGGTGAAGAGGGCTCATTGCATTGAAAAGGTGGGTAACTCCCTTAAAGCCGTTTCTCTTTGCCTTCTTCATATCCTCTCCTGTACAGTTCGTATGACCTGCCATTAGAGTTATGTGCCTTTCTTTTGCCAATAGAGAAAGCTTTTCAATATTAGCCTTTTCTGGTGCTGCAGTCATGATTCTTACATTTTTAAGAGCTGTCAGGCTATCAAAGCTATCTCTATCAAACTCCCGTATTCCTTCTTTATCCTGACCACCAACCTTCTTTTCAGAAAGGTAAGGACCTTCATGGTTTACACCAAGAATTCTGGCACCTGTTTCTTTTCCCATACTAGCAACTATGCTTTTGTAGGAGAGAAGCATCTTTTCAATAGGCGCTGTGTAGGTAGTGGGGCAGAATGAGGAGACACCATTTTTAGTTATTGCTCTGGACCAGTTAATAATAGCTTCAGGATCATTATCCTCAATTCCAAAACCATAAGAGCCATGGGTGTGAGTATCTATGTATCCAGGAGCTATCAAAAGGCCAGATGCATCAATTGCAAGATAATTCTTTCTTGCTTTAATTGCAGGATGAGGCGCAATCTCTTCTATAAGTCCATCTCTGAAACGGATGGACATGTTGTCTCTTATTGTTTCTCCATCAAAGAGTCTTGCATTCTGGATTATATATCCCTTCATGTTCTTGATTATATCAAGACTCAATAGCTTTCATCCACATTCGTTTATTCAAATGTCTTGCTCCAACAACTACTTTAACTAAGTCATTAAGATGAACAAAAGCAATTACTGCATAAATTGGAAGTCCAAGCCCTGTGGTTAAAAAAGCAAGAGGTATTGCGACAAAGAACATGCAACCGGTCTCTCCCATAAAGGAGTAGCGAGTGTCTCCTCCTGCTCTGAAGATGCCAACATAGTATACTAGACCAACACTGATAATTGGTTGGTATATAGCACTTATTATAAGAGTGATAAGTGTTTCGTTCTTGAGTGCATATGAGATATTGAAAAGCTGTACGAGAAGAGGAGAGATGAGTGCCATGAGAAGGCCATGTGCAAGGCTGAGGGTCAGAGCAACTTTTACAGTCTCCTTTGCATATTTCTGGACATTCTCTTCTTCTCCTCCTGCTCCAAGGAGCTGACTCAGAACTACTGTAGCTGCGGATGCAATGCCCCAAGCGGTGATAAAGAATACATTTTCGATAGACTCTACTATGCTTATAGCTGCGAAGGACTCTGTACCAAGTTTCGAGTATGCAACTTTACATATTGAAAGACCTATTGCGTAGAAGAGCTCATTGCAGAGAATAGGTAGACATATTTTCAAGTAGTCATAGGCAAAGGATGCTTTCCATGAGAATGCAACAGAGAATCTCCTGATCCTATATGGCTCTCTTCCTCTGTAAGAGAGAAAGACAATAATAAAGGTCTCAACGAATCTTGATGCTACAGTTGCAATAGCAGCACCCTGGACTTCAAGCCTTGGGAATGGACCAAATCCAAAGATGAGGAAGTAGTTTCCAACAGCATTCAAGGACAGAGCTATTATCGTAGAATAAAGAGGTATGCTAGTCTTGCCAACACTTCTGAATCCTGTTGAATAGATAAAGGCAAGAGCATATAGAAAGTAACTTGGTGAAACCGTTTTGAGGTACTTTACTCCGACTGATATTACTCTCTCATCCTGTGAAAAGATGTGCACTGTTGTATGAGGAAAGAAGAAAGAGGCGATGAAAAAGATAAAAGAAAAGAGAAAAGAAAAGACAAGACCAATCGCCATGACCTTTTCCATCCCGTCTTCATTCTTTGCACCGTAGAAGCGAGCAAGAAAAACAGAAACACCGCTGGCAATACCAAAAACACTTAAGTTGAGAAGTAAGTTTATCTGGTTTGCGATACCAACAGCTGCTATAGACACTTCTCCTAGCTGCCCGACCATCAGGGTATCCAAGAAAGACAGGGCAGTTGTCAGAAGCTGCTGAAGCATTATAGGGATAGCAACAAGCATTAATTTCTTTTTAAAAGTTTTATCTTGCATAATCGAAAAGATATTCTCATTTAATAAGGATATTTTCAATTGAGAAAATTCTTTATTCTTGTCATATGTGAGAATATCATCTAAATGATGAAAAAAAGAGTTCTATGCGTAATCAACCCAAATTCTTCTAAAGGTAAGGGTTCAAAATATAAAGAATCTATTGAAAGGGAATTCTCTCTTTTTAATATCGAGACAGTATTTTCTTTTACTGCCTTTAAAGGACATGCAATAGAAATAGCTAGAGAAGGGGCCTTGAGCGGCTATGATACCATCGTCTGTTGTGGTGGAGATGGTGCTGTAAATGAGGTTGTAAATGGAATCATGCTCTCAAAGCGTCCTATCTCTCTTGGCATTATTCCAATAGGGAGAGGAAATGACCTTGCCTGGAGCCTTAATATTCCATCAAACATAAAGAAGGCTGTTTCCCTTATTGCTTCAGGAAAGACCAAGAGTATAGATCTTGGATATCTTGTAGGGGACGAGTGTCCAGAAGGACGATATTTTGCAAATGGAGCGGGGCTTGGATTTGAGGCGATCATAAATAGTAGGGCATCCTCATATAAACATGTCAGTGGAATGCCTAGCTACTTCTTGGGCCTCGTATCCTCTCTGATCCACCTTCCATCCCCGTACGATTTGACCATAGAGCTTGAAACAGGAAAAAGAAGGATCAAAACACAGCAGATGTCTTTTAGCAATGGTAGAAGAATGGGTTCTGCTTTCCTGCTTGGGCCAAATGCAAAGATGGATGACGGTCTACTTGATCTGAGCTACGCAAACAGATGTGTTCATCATCTTGAGCTTTTGAAACTTGTCATCGCATTCCTTCGTGGTCGTCAACTTGAGCTGGATCTTATGGAGAGTGAAAGGATAAAAAGAATTGACATATGTGATGCGTCTGGAGGCATGCTTGTTCAAGCTGACGGCGAAGAAATAGGCCGAGAAATGAAAAGGCTCTCTGTAGAGATAGTTCCTTGTGCCATAAATATATTCATGTAAAAATTGATGGAAAGCAAAAAAAGTGGCAAATAAAAAATAATTTGTTATTATAAAAGAATTTAACACCACTTAACTTTTAGTTGACTTCTTAGTTTTTAGGTATTATTCTTTAAACTGCCTTTATATGCGGCAAAATAGGAGTTTTCCTTGGTAAAAGATTTAGTTCCTTGCGTACATTTTTATGATCAGGACTTTGTAGATATGTATGATCGCACATGGGTCTGGTTGGAAGAAAGTTGGAATAAAGAGAAGAACACAGAGCTCTTCCCTGACGGACTTCTTACATCTGCAGACGGCGAATCTATCAATCTATTCGACTCATGTCTCTCTGCCCTGTCACTTTCATACAGCAACCAGAACTTCGATGCCTACTCCATGATAGATTTTTTCTACAAGCAGCAGGAAGAGGACGGCAGGATTGCCGAAACATATTCTCTTGAGACTTTTCAGCCAATAGTCACAGAATCAAATCCTCTTGGTGTCTCTACTCCTCTCCTCCCTTTTGTAGAGTTCATTTTCTATCATAAGATTGGAAACAAGAAGAGATTGAAGGAGATCGTTATTCACCTCGAGAAGTACCTCGCCTGGATCAGTGAGAATTTCTTGAGATCTAACGGACTCTATTCTGTTCCTTACGAAGCTTGTCACTTGGGCAATGTGCCTAGAGAAGGAGCAGAATATACAATAGATTTCAATGCACAGATGGCTGCTGCTGCACTCTACATGTCCTCAATAGGAGATATCCTTAATGATAAGGAGCTCTCTTTTAGGTACAAAAGACAGTATTTCTCTCTCAAGACCCGTATCAATAGCATGATGTGGGATGATGAGACACATTTCTACTATGATCTGGATAAGGATGAGAATCACATTTGTAACAAGCATATCGGTTCCTACTGGACACTGTTTGCTGAGATTCCTAATGATGAGTACTCTGAATACCTTATCCAACAGCTGAAAGATCCAGCAGAGTTCGGAACAGAGAACCCTTTCCCATGTGTTCCTGTTTCCTCTAAGTATTTCAGTGAGTCTGGTGATGGCTATAGAGGTGGTGTTGTTCCTTTCTATACCTATATGGTAATCAAGGGACTCATGAAATATGGTGCTTTTGTCTATGCGCGTGATTGTGCAATCAGACACATGTACTTCGTCCTCGATACTCTCCATCCAGACGGAGATACTGTTGGTGATGTATGGGAAGCATACAAGCCTAATAATGAAGGTTTCTCAGTCTGTACAGATGGTTCATTTGAGAACAGAAAGAGACATCTCCCAATGCTTGGCCTCGTTACAATAACAATGATGGTCGAGAATATCATTGGCCTTGAAATCTCTCTGCCAAGAAAGACAGTAGATTGGGTAATGCCAGCGCTGGAAGCAATGGGTATCGAGAAGCTTTCTCTCAAGAGGAATAACATCACAATCCTGTCAAATAAGAATATCAGGGGTTGGGAAATCAGACTCGAGAGCGAAAAGCTCTATTACTTCTCAATTGAAATACTCGATGAGCAGAAAAAGAAGACACTTCCAATACCATCAGGAAAGTGCTCGATGCTGATTGATAAGATCTGAACAAAGTAAAAGCTGGAAGAAATTCCAGCTTTACTTTTTATACATCCATTCTGGCTTTTAATGATATTTCCAAGGTCTTTCTATCTACGTATTCAAGATCGCCTCCAACTGGTAATCCTGCAGCAAGCCTTGTGATCTTTATATTGCTATCCTTGAACATCCTCTTGATGTAGAGAGCTGTTATATCTCCCTCTTCATTTGGGTTTGTTGCAATAATTATCTCTTTGAAGGAACCCTCTTCGATTCTCTTCCTTAGAGAAGAAAATGATAGCTGATCTGGACCAATTGAATTGAGTGGACTTATAGCTCCACCCAGGACATGGAAGAGTCCTGAATAAATGCCAGAGTTCTGGATAGTAATTACATCCTGGCTCTGCTCGACGACACACATTACGCTTCTGTCCCTTCTTTCATCTTGGCAGATAGGGCATGGATCTGTTTCTGTAAAGGCACCACATATTGGGCATCTGTGAATCTTATCTTGTAGTGTAGCGATAGCCTCGCCGAGTCTTTTGTTGTAATTTGGGTCTGTGCCGATCAGACGATAAGTCATTCTTGCGGCACTCTTGCCTCCAATACCAGGAAGGCGAGAAAGCAGTTTTATAAGATCATCTATTGCATCCATTATGTTTCAATTCCTAAAAATTATTGTTTCTTGAGAAGGAAGGATTATTATCTGTCTCTTCAAAGACAACACTTCCTCTGAAATCTCTGGCAATACGCTCCATTATAGGGTTTGAGACCTTTTTGGGACCTTCCAAAGAGGTGGCTGTAATATCTCCCTCATATTTGGCTATCTCTTGCAGACCTTTCTTGACAACCCTCATGTTGTTACGGAGCATTGCTGCTGATTTGTCAGTCTTTACCCTGAGCTCAAGAATTCCATTGTTGTTTATAAAAAGAGAGGAAACCTCATTCAAAGCACTGCCAATAGAGAAGTCGCCACCTTCAAGAAGCCTGTCTGCAAGGTTGTAAATATCTTCCATTGTTGGAGCTTTTAAAGCAGGAGTATTTTCTTCTTCCTCTTCCTCTTCTTCGTTGTCAGTATAGATTGCCGCAGCAACCTTACTTGGGGCTACTGGAGCTGTTTCAGGTTCCTTTTCTTCTGCTATCCTCTCGTTCTTTGGAGCTTCAAGAATTTGCTGCTTTACAGGTTCTTCAGTTTTTTTTTCTTCTATCTTGACTGTGACAGTGTTCTGGACAACCTCTTTGACGACGGTAGCCTTTCCGTTTATCACATTCTCTCTCATCTCATCGAGCTTTCTAACAAGCTCCTCAGGTGTTGAGAGGTCTCTAAGAGAGGAGAGCCGAGAGATAAAGAGTTCAAGCTCAAAACGAGGAGAGATAGAGTAGCGGATCTCTCTGTAAAGCTGCAAGAGGGTTCTCATGGCAGCTTCAAGCTGAGCAACAGACAAAAGCTTTACCAGCTCCTGTGGGATGTCTTCGCTTCTCATATTCAAAAGCTCTTCATCGACAATGCCTTCCTTTACAAACAGGAGGGCTCTGAAGAAGTCTGTAAAGCTCTTAATGCACTGCTCGACAGAAAGGCCTTCTGAGAGGATGCCTGCAAGATCCTTGATAGCGTTTTGTCTCTGACCAGAAATTGCCATGGCAATGATATTTGAAATCTTGTCGGCAGATACAATACCAAGCTTGTCCCTGATGCCTGCCAATGTGATTCTATTTCCAGAGAAAGATGCGACCTGATCAAAGAGAGTATAGGCATCTCTCATAGAACCAGTTGCTTCCTTTGCAATCCAGAAGAGGGCATCATCATCTGCTTCAATTCCCATCTCTTCTGCAGCTTCCTTCAGGCAGCCCTTAATGGCGTGCAGAGGGATGAGCTGGAAATGGAACTGCTGACAGCGACTTCTTATAGTAGCAGGAACCTTCTGAAGCTCTGTGGTTGCAAAGATGAAGATGATATATTCTGGTGGTTCTTCAATGGTCTTCAAAAGCGCATTGAAGGCGCTGTTTGAAAGCATGTGAACCTCGTCGATGATGTAAATCTTGTATCTAGAAGCCTGAGGAGGGAAGAGAACTTCGTCTTTGATAACTCTGATATCATTGACACTTGTATTTGAAGCACCGTCAATTTCGATAACATCGACAGCAGAGCCTGCTGTAATTTCTTTACAGTTATCACACTCACCACAAGGGTGTGCAGTAGGGCCATTCTTACAATTTAATGCCTTGGCAAGAAGACGAGCAGAGGAGGTCTTTCCAACTCCTCTAGGACCAGAGAATAGATATGCATGGGCAATCCTGCCACTTTCGATAGCATTCTCTATTGTGGAGACTACAAACTCCTGTCCTACAAGCTTCTCAAAAGCCTGTGGTCTTTTTCTGGTTGCTGTTACTTCGTATGCCATATTGAATATGATACCAAAATATCAAAAAGCAAGCTATATTAGTTTACTCTTCGTCGACCTTCTGGACAAAGATTACAGAAAGAACTCTTCTTCCCTTAGTTCTGACAACTCTGAAGCGTCCAAGGGAGGTCTCTATAACGTCATTCTTCTGTAATAGTTTCTCTGATTCGTTCATCAGATAGGCAGCGACAGTCTCACCTTTATCCTCCTGATCTTCAGGGAATTCAAGATTGAGTTCATCTGTGAATCTTAGAAGAGGAGTTTCAGCTTCTACCATGAACCACTTCTCACCCTGGACAGACCTTGAAAGCGGTCTTATTGGTTCTGGTTTTTCTGTCTCATGTTCATCATACATTTCACCAAAAAGCTGTTCGACGACATCCTCCATACAGATGATACCGGCAAAAGAACCGTACTCGTCTATGATAAAAGCCATCTGCTGCTTGGAGCGCTGGAATTCCAAGAAGAGGTCGTCAATATGCAAGGTTTCAGGGACAAAGAGAGGTTTTCTTGCATACAGCTTGATAGGTTCCTCTTCCTTGTTGTCCACAATAGCTCTGAGAACATCACGGACTCGAATTATTCCTGTGATATCATCTAAAGAATCTCTATAGAGAGGGATTCTGGAAAAACCGGAATCCACTATTTTTGCTAGAGCATCTGAAAGGGGAGTGTCCTCATTAAGGCGGAATACTTCACTTCTGTGGGTCATGATGGTTCTTACCTGAGTTTCAGAGAAGTGGAGAACCTTTTCCATCAGTCCTGACTCATATTCATCAAGAACACCCTCATCTTCTGCAGTATCTACAATATGACGAATGCCTTCCAAACTAGTCTCTTTCTTCTTCTTTCCTCTGGAAAACGCCTTGCTGATTTCGTTGGAAAGACTCTTGAAAATTATAACAAGAGGAAAAAGAAGGATTGTCAGAATCCTTATAGGAATCGCCATTTCAATTGCAATCTTGATGTTGTGGATGATTGCAATCTGTTTAGGTGTAATTTCGCCGAAAATAAGAATAAGCAAAGTGAGAATACCAGTAGCATAACCAACATAGGCATTGCCGAGGTACTCGATAGTGAAGCTAGTTACCAGTGCGGAAACAGAGATGTTTACTATATTGTTTCCGATCAAGATTGTTGTTAACAACAAATCGGGATGGGAAGCAAGATAGTTTGCATTCTTTGCCTTACTTCCCTTCCTCTCTTCAAGTTCTTTCTTCTGGATCAGAGACAAAGAGGTGAATGCAGTTTCTGTTCCAGAGAAGATTGCAGAAAGAATTATAAGTATTACTGTGATAAATAGCTTCAGTGTCATGATTTTTTATTCTAAGCCAGATTATAAAAACCGGCAACAAATGAGCCGGGTCACATATAACAGCCTCTGACCGTTGCTACATTCCTGTCCTGGCGGGGTTGGGAGGAGTACATTGCCCGGGATCTGTCACCGGAAATAAAAAACGGAGAGGGGGGGATTCGAACCCCCGAAGGCTTTTGACCTTACACGACTTCCAATCGTGCACCTTCGACCACTCGGACACCTCTCCAAAGTATGTAAAACGTTGTTATAATAAATAATGGTTGAAATTTTATCAATACCTATTTTTAATTTGATAATACGAGGAGAAATAATATGTTAGAAATCGGTTCACTTGCTCCAGATTTTACTTTGTTGGATCAGAATGGAAAGGAACACACACTGTCTTCCTATAGAGGAAAGAAGGTAATTCTTTATTTCTATCCAAAGGACAACACCTCTGGCTGTACAGCACAGGCCTGTGGTTTCAGAGACAGAATGCCTCAGATTACTGAAAAGGGTGCAGTAATTCTTGGTGTTAGTAAGGATAGCGTAAAATCACATAAGAAGTTCGAAGATAACTATTCTCTTCCTTTTACTCTTCTTGCAGACACAGAGCTTGAAGTAATCAAGGCATACGATGTCTGGAAGGAAAAGAATATGTATGGGAAGAAGACCTTTGGTGTTGTAAGAACAACCTATCTTATCGACGAAGAGGGAAAGATCATAAATGCTCTTGGCAAGGTAAAGGCCAAGGACAATCCTGAGCAGATGCTAGAACTACTTTAATTTATATTTAGGCCTAGATAGCTGATCAGAACTTTTAATCCTTCCAACGGTACGCAGCACCAATCTTCTCTTATCTTTGCGGCTTTAAAGGTCTCTTCTATAGAGAACCAGCGTACTTCATCGACCTCCTCTTTCTGAAGTTGGAGGTCGTTTATGTTTATAGGCTTATCATAAACAAAGACAAAAGCGGTTTCTCGGTCGTGAAATTCTTCCCCGTGGAAAAACTTGTCTACCTTGATATCGAAACTACCTGCGCTCTTGAGATCTTTCTTTTCCGCTTTTATTCCAAGCTCCTCTTCCATTTCCCTGAGGGCTGATGTAATAACTTCATCTCCTGCGTGGATATGACCTGCTGATGAGGTGTCATACTGTCCAGGGAAGGAGTCCTTATCAAGGCTCCTTTTCTGAAGTAGGCACTCATATTTTCCATCACGTTGTCTTATGACCCATATGTGAGCAGTTCTATGCCTTATGCCTAGTCTATGAGCAGTTGATCTTTCAACTGTCTTTCCGGTAGGCCTTCCTAATTCATCCACGATATCAAAGATTTCCATATGAATAAAAATAGGGTGCTGCAGTAAAAACTACAACACCCTGAGCCTATCTAGAATAAAGATTATTCTGGATCTGTATAGCTTACAGCTTTATCAAAGAGCTCTTCTACTTCCTTTGAAGGAGGATCGTTAGCAAGGGTAACGATAACTGCAACGACAGTACTGAAGAAGAATGCAGGGAAGAGTTCGTAGATACCAGTGAAGGAAAGGCCATAGAGCCAAAGAACATCAAAGACTGCACCTGAGATGATACCAGCAACAGCGCCTCTGAAGTTGAATCTCTTCCAATAGATTGCAAGAAGGATTGTTGGACCAAAGGCTGCACCGAAAACGCCCCAAGCATTGGAAACGAGGGCCATGATAGAGCCAGCGTTAGGGCTAGATGCAATCATGAGAGCAAGAAGTGCAATTGCAAGTACGACATATCTACCTGCCCAGAGCATCTCTTTGTCGCTTGACTGACCCTTTCTGACGAGTGGCTTGTATACGTCAGAAGCAAAAGCAGAAGCAGCAGCCAAAAGCTGGCTGTCAGCAGTACTCATACTTGCAGCAAGTACAGCAGAAAGAAGAAGGCCAGAAAGAATGCCAGGGAAGATCTTTCTTACCATTGCAATGAATACGAGAGAATTGGAATTAATCTGCTCGTCAAATCCAAGGAACACACGGCCGATGATACCAACAAGTGCTGCGAACAGGAGAAGTGTTCCAGTCCAGGTAACACCGATGATTGCACTCTTCTTGATGGACTTCTGATCCTTGATACTCATAAAACGGATAATGATGTGTGGCATACCGAAGTATCCAAGACCCCAAGCAAGACCATTGATGATGTCCTTCCAGCTGCTGAACATATCGAAGTAGTTGCCTGGAAGTGGATCTATGTTTGCAAAATCGAGCATGAATACTGCGAAGATTGGAGCCATCATCATTGCACCAAGAATAAGGAGACCCTGGAAGAAGTCTGTCCAACAGACTGCAGAGAAGCCACCAAGGAAGGTGTAGCTGATGATAATAATTGCAGCAAGGTACATTGCGACAGTTGGGTTCATGCCAATAACTGTATTGAATAGAGTTCCGCATGCCTTTACAGAAGAAGCTGCATAGATTGTATAAGCACAGATGAATACGACTGCACAGATTACCTGGAGTGCTCTGGAAGAGGACTTGAAGCGGTTGGTCAAGAACTGAGGAATAGTAATTGAATCATCAGCAACAACTGAAAAACTTCTTAGCCTAGCAGCTTCAAAAGCCCAGGATAGTGCGTAGCCAAGAATGAGGCCGATTGCGATCCAACACTGGCCAAGACCAAGTGCATAGATTGAAGTAGGAAGACCCATAAGTACCCAGGCACTCATATCAGAAGCGCCAGCAGAGAGTGCTGTTACCCATACACCCATCTCTCTTCCGCCTAGGAAGTAAGTCTTCTCGCCACCATTCTTCTGCTTGAAGAAGAAGTAGACACCAATAGCGATCATGAAAATAAGGTATATAATGAATACTACAACCTCAGAAACTCTCATGTATTTACACCTCCACGGGATGACCCGGAATAATTTTTAACATAATGCGGGAATAGTTAATCCCACCCACGATTATTAGAGAATATTCTTATAAAAAGGATTACAAGGTCAATATTTTTGTGTAACTAAAAACAGATATGTTAAAAAATTAACCACACAAATGGAAACAAAATGTACAAAAAACAAAAACCCACTTATCGTGGGTCATTATGTTTAAAAAAAGATAACGGAGCCGATGCGATTTGAACGCACGATGGCCATTACTGACCATGCCTGATTTCGAGTCAGGTGCCTTCGACCACTCGGCCACAGCTCCATGGTGGAAATAATAAGTGAATTGACCTTGTAAGTAAAGCTATCTACCAAATATAAAACAATGGTACAGAGAGATTGTAATCAATCATTATTAATACAATAGGTCTGCTGTTTAGTTGTTTTAACACTCCTTTCAAAGTGATAGAATCTATTTCATGGAAAATAAAAAGACTCCTATAACAGTTCAGAAAAAACCAGGTTGGGCTTATCGTCTGGTTTTTGCCATTGCAAAGCCTATAGCAAAGCATAAGTTCAATTTGACATACACTGGTGTAAAGCCAAAGGGCCCTTGTCTTTTGCTTTCAAACCACACATCTCATCCAGATTTCCTCTTTCTTGGAACCATGGCCCTTCCAGAGAGAGTAACTTTCCTTGCTTCCTATCACTGGTTCACATTCAAGCATATCGCTCCTTTGTTGAATATAGCTGGTTGTATTCCAAAGTATCAGTTTGCTAACGATATGATGTCCATGAGAAGGATGAAAAGTGTAATTGATAAGAACGATGGCTGTGTATTCATTGCACCAGAGGGGACTATCTATGCAGGAGGATCTCTTGGCTACATATCTCCTTCCATCGGCAAGATGATTCGCTTCTTCCGATGTCCTGTTTATGCGTCAAAGATCGAAGGAGCTGGACTTGGTAACGCAAAGTGGACCAAACGCTTTCATCGTGGCAGGGTCAATGTAGATACACAGCTCATTGTTACACCAGAAGAGGCGGGGAAGCTTTCAGTTGAAGAGATTCTTGAAAGGATAAACAAGTCACTCTCTTACGACGATTTTGACTTCCAGAAGAGGATGAATGTTCGTGTGAAGGGTGATGACAAGCTTGAGGGCTTTGATACCATGTATTACAAGTGTCCTTGCTGTGAGAAGGAGTTCTTCATCAAATCCTATGGTAATACTGTAGAGTGTACAGCCTGTGGGGCAAAGGCCGAGCTTGGAGAAGACTTCAGATTCAAGTGGAAGGGAGATAAGCAGTACTTCGATAACTATGTACAGTGGTATGACTGGCAGTTGGAGAAGATGAAAGAAGAAGTCCAGAAGCCAGATTTCTGTATGTCAGAAGAGGTGGAGTACGGAATCGATGTTCCTGGCAAGAACAACTATGTAATTGAGGGAAAAGGTCGGATGACTCTCGATCATACTGGATGGCTCTATAAGGGAACCTTCAAAGGTAAAGAGGTAGAGGAGCACGATGATCTTTCTGAAGTATTCCTTGCTGTCCTAAAGACAGGTAGGCATTTTGAGCTTCCTTTCAAGGATGGTCACTGCAGAGTCTTCTATCCTATAGAAAATCCAAAGAGGTCTATGAAGTGGCATCTAGCTTCAAGAGCGATAACGGAACTTAATGAAAAGAAATAAACAAAAAACAGGGATCATCGAAAAATGATCCCTGCTTCGTCTATAGGAAGTTTTACTTGTCCTTTCTCTTGCCAAGATATGCTTCCTTGACCTGCTCGTTTTCCATGAGTTCCTTTCCTGGACCATGGAGTACGATTTCACCAGTCTCAAGGACATATGCATCATGTGCGACATTGAGTGCCATGTTTGCATTCTGCTCGATGAGTAGGATTGTAACACCTGCCTTGTTGATCTCCTGAATGATATCGAAGATCTGCTGAACGATAAGAGGAGCAAGACCGAGTGATGGTTCATCCATCATCATGATCTTAGGTCTGCTCATCAAGGCTCTACCTACAGCAAGCATCTGCTGCTCACCACCAGAAAGAGTACCAGCAAGCTGCCAGGATCTCTCCTTAAGACGAGGGAAGAGCTCGTAGACCCATTCGTAGTCCTTTTTTATCTCTTCCTTGTCCTTTCTGAGGTAAGCGCCAATTCTTAGATTCTCTTCTACTGTGAGGTTTGCAAATACTCTTCTTCCTTCTGGAACGAGTGCAATTCCTTTCTCACAGGTGGAAGCAATGGACTTGTTCATGATTTCAGCACCATTGAAATTGATGGAACCTGATTCAGCCTTTACAAGTCCACTGATAGTTCTCAAAAGAGTAGACTTACCAGCGCCGTTTGCTCCAATAAGTGTGACAATCTTTCCATCAGGAACCTCGAGAGAGACACCACGAAGAGCCTTGATACCGCCGTAGGAAACGTGAAGGTTATCGATTTTAAGCATTCTTATCCTCCCCAAGGTATGCAGCGATAACTGCAGGATCGGACTGGATCTCGGCAGGAGTTCCCTTTGAGATAAGGGCACCGAAATTCAGTACATAGATTCTATCGGAGATATTCATTACAAGGTCCATATGGTGTTCGATCATACAGACAGTAAGTTTGAAGTCATCTCTGATTCTACCGATAAAGTCTGTCAGTTCGATTGTCTCCTGTGGGTTCATACCAGCAGCAGGCTCATCGAGAAGAAGAAGAGTAGGTTCAGTTGCAAGAGCTCTCGCAATCTCAAGTCTTCTCTGAAGACCATATGGAAGGGATGTACAGTTGTTATCCTTAACTGCAGAAAGGCCAAGGATCTCCAAAAGCTCTGAAGTTTCCTCTCTCTGGCGCTTTTCTTCTGCTCTATTGAGACGGAAGGTTGCACTGAAGACATTGGAAGTCCTTCTCAGATGCTTTGCGATCAGAACATTGTCAAAAACACTCTGGCTTTTCCAAAGTCTGATATTCTGGAAGGTTCTAGCAATACCAAGCTTGGTAATCTGGTCAGGAGTTGGCTCAAGGTGTTCTGTATACTTTCCATTGTTTGTACCAGCGTAGAGTTTCTTCATTTTTCCAGTTGGATGGTTTTCGATGATTTTCTTGCCACCAAAGAAAACATTTCCATTAGTTGGAGCATATACGCCAGTAATTACATTGAAGGCTGTGGTCTTACCAGCACCGTTAGGTCCGATAAGGGAAACGATTTCCCCCTGGTCAACGTGCATTGAAAGGGAGTTTACAGCTACAACACCACCAAACTGCATGGTGATATCATTCATTTCAAGAACAGTGTTGCTCATGCCTTTACCCCCTTGTTCTTCTTACCTTTAAAGAGTCTTCTTAGTCCCGCTATGGAGAACTCCTTGTCTCCCATGATACCTCTCTGATAGAGAAGTACGATTGCCATGATGACAATAGAGAATACAACCTTTCTGAAGCCAGGGCGGAGTAGTGGGACGTGATAGGAGCCGATATAGGTATCAGCATTATCAAGGAATCTGAGCCACCATTCGGAGCAAGCGATAAAGAGGAAAGAGGAGATACAGGAACCTGTGATGGAACCAATACCACCGATAACGACGATGAGAAGAATCTCATAAGTCATTGCAGACTTGAACTGGCTTGCCTGTACTGTTGTCTGGAACATAGCAAGGAGTGCACCGGAAATGCCTGCAAAGAAGGAGCTGATAGTGAAAGCAAGACGCTTGTGGTGAGCAAGGTTGATACCCATAGCTTCTGCAGCGACTTCATCATCTCGGATTGCCTTGAAAGCTCTTCCATATGTGGAATTGATTAATAGAACGATAATTCCAATACAAAGACCTGAGACAAAGAAAGGAAAGAGAGTAGAACGGAAGATTGGGAACTTTCTAAGGAGGTTCGAACCATTAGTAAGTCCACCAAGCTTATCCCACTGGAAAATAGCTCTGATGATTTCGGCAAAGCCAAGTGTTGCAATTGCAAGGTAGTCTGACTTCAAGTGAAGAACAGGTAGACCAATGAGGTAGGCGGCAAATGCAGCAACAACGCCAGCAAGCAGGATACCAACAGCTACAGGAACTGCAAACTGGATGATACCACCATCATAGTACTGGTATACGGTTGCTCTAGCTTTTACTGGAATAGTAAGGATTGCGTAAGTGTAAGCACCAAGAAGCATGAATCCTGCCTGTCCAAGAGAAAAGAGGCCAGTGAAACCGTTGAGAAGGTTCATTGAAACAGCAACAAGTGCATAGATTGAACCCTTCTTCAAAACAGTGAAGAGCATTGAGGTTCTTGGAAGAACCATTTCAAGTACTGCTGTAATTATAAAAACAAGAGCAAGGAGACCAAAGCTCAGGATAAGATCTTTTCTTTTTGCTGTATCCATACTTTCCTCCTTATACCTTGTCAGTAGCCTTCTCGCCGAAGAGGCCAGTAGGCATGAACATGAGAACGATAATCAGAAGTACGAAAGTGAATGCATCAGAGAAGGTGGTCCATCCAAGACCCTTTATGATGTTTTCACAGATACCAATGATAAATGCACCAATTACAGCACCTGGAATAGAGCCAATACCACCGAATACAGCAGCAACGAAGGCTTTAAGACCAGGCATACCACCAACAGTAGGTGTAACACCTGTGTAGTTGGAGAAGAAGAGTATTGAACCAATAGCAGCAAGGACTGAACCAATTACGAAGGTTGCAGAGATGACACTATTGATTTTTACACCCATGAGCTGTGCTGTTTCAAAATCCCTTGAAACAGCTCTCATTGCAATACCGATCTTTGTGTATTTGATGATGCTTACAAGAGCGATGATAAGAATAATCGTTACAAATGGAGTGATTACTGTTACACGCTTTGTCATTGCACCGAAGATTTCAATTGAATCAGCAATATATGGAACAGGTGGATAGTACTTTGTAAGACCGCCAGTTACATAGAGTGCAAGGTTCTGCAGAAGATAGGACATACCGATAGCAGAAATCATTGCAGACATTCTTGGAGCTGTTCTGAGTGGTTTGTAGGCGATTCTCTCAATTGCAAAGCCGAGAACGCCGGTTGCGATTACTGCAAAAGGCAGTGAAACATATAGTGGTAGGTAGCTTACCGAATAGATGACCATAAGGGCAGCACACATGAATACATCACCATGGGCAAAGTTGATCAGACGGAGAATGCCGTAGACCATGGTATAACCAATGGCAATAAGCGCATACTGTCCACCGGTGGAGATTCCGGCTAGAAGGTATGGCAGATTTGTCTGGAAGAATCCCATAACTACTCCTAAATATGAGGATTTTTTTAAACGGACAAAGGCTGCCCCTAGGCAGCCCTCATCCAATATATATTGGTTTTATTTTACGCTCTGTACAGAGACAAACTGCCACTTGCCAGTTTCGTTGTCGACCTTCTTTACGTAAGCAACGTTTCTGATAGCATCACCATTCTCGTCAAATGCGATGTCACCGGATACGCCCTTATATGTTACGCTAGGAAGAATTTTCTGGATATCAGCACCCTTTGTTGAGCCTGCCTTCTTGAGAGCCTCGAGAGCAACATAGTAAGCATCAAAGCCCATTGCTGTTACAGCTGCGATTTCGTCGTTGCCACCGTTGTTGGTGAGAGCTGTAGCATTTGTAGCAAGATACTTCTTGAAGCCATCTACGAAGGATGTGATCTGAGGATCAGTTGAACCCTCAACGAAGAAGGTTGTTACACTTACGCCAACCTTAGTTCCCTTAGCAGCGCCGAGAACAACGTTGGAGTCCCAAGTATCACCAGCAAGAATTGGCATTGTGAGACCCTGAGTGTTAGCCTGCTCGATGATGAGAGCAGCAGCTTCGATGGAAACTGGGGAGTAGAATACGTCACAACCATTGTTCTTTGCATTGGTTACATAAGCAGCGAAGTCAGAAGTACCTTCTGGGAAGGTTTCATAGATAACCTGGCCACCGAGAGCTTCAAATGCCTTGATGAAGTAGTTACAGAGACCTACTGAGTAGTCATCGCCAAGCTTTGCAAGAGCATAAGCCTTCTTAGCACCGAAGGTGTCCTTTGCATAGTTAGCAAGAACTGTACCCTGGAATGGGTCGAGGAAGCAGATTCTGAAGTACCAGTCGTTGCCAAGTGTTACCTGTGGGTTTGTACATGTGATGCCGATTGCTGGAATCTCAGCATTTGCGAATGTATCGCCACCGGCAATGGAAACACCTGAGCCATAGGAACCGAGAACGAGGGAAACACCCTTAGAAACGAGCTCGGAAGCTGCAGTTACTGCCTTATCATTGGAAGACTCATTATCGACGATTACGAGCTGTACTTCGTAATCAGTACCACCGATGTTTACAGTTGGGGTGATAGAGTTAGCATACTGGATACCAAGGGTCTCCTGCTTACCACCTGCACCATTATCACCAGAAGCTGGTTCATAAACACCGATCTTTACGACCTTTGCACCTTTTCCTTCCTGAGCGCCGCCAGCAAATACTACTGCGGATACAAGGAGAAGGATGGACAGAACAACGAAAAGTTTCTTCATATCAAACTCCTCTTTTATTAACTAATTTAAAAACCATGATAAATTAAAATGGCAAGCTTATAAAAGAGTTTTGTGTATTTTTATGCAATTTTTATTAGTTGAAATGAAAGAAGTTAGACTTGTGATTATTCTAACAATTTAATAAGCCATTTTTTAATAAAATATTTGGAATTTTTAATGCTTCTCTACGTCAGGAAGAAAAATTGGTTGAAAACAGAGAAAATATAATTATATAAAAGATATCTCTATTTGAAATATGAATTTAAGCTTAGAAAATAAGTTACTGAAAGCAGTTATCAGCCATAAAAATAAAAAATATTATATGAAGCTCTTGAAAATCAGATAAAAAAGAAACGCCTTTGTCATATAGTTAAATATAAAACAAAGGCAATTTCTTTATTTTGGTGTAATTTCAGTTACAGATTAGCCTTGAGATCACTAATCTCCTGCTTTGTAAGACCAATTGACAAGAGATAATTCTCTGCTCCCTTCTGGAGATCTGCAGAATAGAAATCATTGATGTTAAAGGCCTTCTGGATACTCTTTACGATATTGCTAGAAGCAATTGCATTGTACTTTTCACTTCCTTTTTCAACACCATAGTAGTTGTGGTAGGTAACCATGTAGTCCTCGAGAACTTCTTTTGCACTTGCTCCCATCAAGCATTCGAGAACAGCTGAAGTAAAACCAGCTCTGTCCTTTCCTTCGTTACAGTGAACAACATATACTCCTGGATTCTTTGCCATAAATTTGAGGCCTTCTGCTAAACCTTTCTTGAAGTCATCAGCTTCAAAGTCTACTCCAAGACCAAGGCATTTGACTTTCAGTGTTGAGTAATAGGAGTTGGCATATTCAGGTCTTCCTTCTAATACGAACTGACTATCAGCAAGGTTAATTGCAACAGTAACGCCAGCAGCCTTACAAGCTGCATCTGCCTGAGTGTTTCTTCCAATTTCTGGATTAACAGGGTGTGAAGATCTGTAGAGCTTACCATGCATTCCAGTTGTTGTTACCTGACGGAAGTTTGCAAATTCTTTATCTGTGAGAGTCTTGTAGTCATTTCTATTGTTTGTTCTAGTGAGGTCTTTGAGTAGGAACTGTGAAAGGTATCCTCCTTTTTCAGCCATTATAAAGGTTATTTTAAAAGGAATCTCAACACCATCGAATGCAGTCCAAAACCATGTCTTATCTGGGTTTGTTGTCTTCTTTGCTATTCCATAGGTCTCTGTAAAGTTTCCCATGTTGATAGCCAGGGAAATACTTCCAGCAGGGTTCCCAGCTGCATCCTTTCCCATAATAATAGCAGGGCTACCAGTATCTACACCTGAATAGGTTGGTACAATCTGGAAGTTCTAGCTTTTGATCAAGGAAATATACTTGAACAATGTCTCCCCATTCAAAACCTTTTGCAACAAACTCATCAGCAGTTCCTGTTGTGTTGAGGTTTCCATATTTTGACATATATTTGTTTGCCTCAAGACTTGGAAGTTCTGCCTGATAGATTCCTCCCATTTCTCTTATTGCCTGTGCTGTGAGTACAGAAAGCAAAACCATCAATATGAGAACAGTAGTAAACGCTCTTTTTTTGAATGTGAAATAAGAAAATATAAAATGTAGTTGTATTATATCATCATATAATTGAAACAGAAAAACCCTTGCTATTGTTTTTTTAAAGCAAGGGTTAACTATAAGAATTATGAAGAGATCTTAATTATCGGTTGCGATATCGACTTCAGCAGAAGCTTCCTTCTGTTCTTCGATAAACTTTTCCGCTTCCTTTTTCTCCTTTGCTGTTGTTCCTTTCGTTTCCTTTTCGTTGAGATAAGAAACAGTAACCTGTGGGAATGGAACGTTGATATCATTCTTGTTGAATACAAGATATAGCTCCCTGTTAAGGTCTCTTGTAAGCTGGAATCTATCAGACTCTTCACACTGTGCAACTATGAGCAGATTTACAGAGTTGTCTCCCAGACAGGAGACTCCTTTATAGAAAGGTCCTCTGATAATAGCTTTCAACTTTCTCTTTATTCTAGGGAACTCCTTCTTGAGAACACTTTCAACTCGCTCAAGAGATTCTCCATATTCAATTGCCATTTCAATATGAACAAACGAGACGTCATTTGTCATGTTGGTGACCTTTGTGATGGCACTATTGTTGAATATTTTTACGTTTCCATACGCATCTTCAATATTTGTGGTTCTGATGCCGATTTTGATAACTGTACCTCTGAAATCTTCAATCGATACAATGTCTCCAACTCGGAACTCTCCTTCAAACACTATGAATATGCCAGCAATGATATCGGACATGAGACTTTGTGCACCAAGACCAATAACAATGGAGATGATACCGGCAGAAGCAAGGAGAGAGGCAGGCTTCAAGCCAAAGAGATATAGGGAATAGAAGAGGGCAACGAGAGCACCGCCGTACTGTAAAACAGATTCAAGCAAATGTCCGACAGTTTCTGCTCTTGCTCCAATATTTGCTGTAAGGGAATTGATTATCTTTTGCAGAACCTTTGCACCAGATATTACGATTATAAAAATGATGACACAGCGGGAGAAAACAAAAATATTAGCGCCGTGCTCTATGTCTCCTTTGATAATGTAATAGAATATCGAGTCATGATTGTTTGTGTTGTTAACAATCATTACAGAAATAAAAACGACAAGGAAGATAATGCTGTAATATATTTCAGTAATTGAAGCGAATTTCTGTTCTAAAGTTTTTGTCTTCCATTCATTGATGTTCTTGCTGTTGAGAAGTATTTCTGAACCTATATTTCTTGCCTTTTTACTTTCTTTTAACAGTTCCTCTTCTTGCTCCTCGTTTTGTTCTATTATTCGTTTGAAAATTTCATTTTCCTTGTTCGTGCTGAACATAAGGAAAGCAAGAATGGCTAATAAGGAAACAAGAGAGATGAGAACAGTTGCCATCGCTATTCTAAATCTGAATGCAAATAATGAGTTGGTAGGGATAGCCGTTCCTATGAACATATCTCCTATTTTTCTGATAGAAACGAAGTAGTCCATTTCATTTATTGTCATATATCCGTTATATGAGCCAGAGAACATGGCACTTCTTGTCTTTATTTCGACGCCATGAGCAAAAGGAGAATAGATAATATCGTGGCTCTCATTGTCCTTGAAGCTCATGAAAACACCTTTATAGGACATGTTCTTACTCTGAAGTGCATAATCAATAGACTTCATTTTGAGAACTTCAGCCTTGTTTTCATACGAGATGCCTATCTGTACTAGGCCTCTGTGTCTTGTGATCTCTGAGCTTGGAACAATAATGTTTTCGTTTTCATCAAGAACCCCATTTTTATATTCTGATTCAGAAACAAAACGAGTGATTCCGTTGTCGTTATATGTATAGTAGTAGTAGACGCTGCCGATGAACTGCTCAAGTTCTCCAAGTACCTCGTTTTCCTGAAGTTCCTGGAAGAGGTGGTCGGAATTTATGAGAACATCTCTAAATGCATATGACTGAGCATTTGGATCGTTACTCAGTTCAAAATTCCACCAAGGGGTATTGGTTGCGATAACTCTACCTTTATCGTTGAAGATATAAATTGATGATAGGCCAAATGAGTCACAAAGTGTCTGGAGTATCGGTATGTTCCTTCCCGTGAATACAGGGTTTCCATAGTCATCAAGGACAATAGTATTATCTTTGGTTTTGGCATACTCATAGTGGGCCTCATCAGTCATGTCGTAATTGAAGGCAAGTTCAGGAGATCTTTTCAATATCTCAGCGAGAAGTTGGTTCTTATATAGGTTCTGTTTATCAAAGAATTGCGTTACTGTTTCTGCTGCCTTGGTATTCTTTTTAACACTTGCATCTAGTTCTTTGATTCTTGCCTCTGAGGTTTTCAATGCGGTGGTAAGCTGAGACGTGGTCTGTGAAATCATAGACACGCCAAAAATAGCTAGAAGACCAATTATAAGAAGAGGTATTACCTTCTTTCCAATAGTTGAGTTGTAGAATACTTCTTTGCCTGATTTTGTTTTGAACAAGAAGATTTGGTCTTCGAATATTGTTCCTTCCTTGACTTGACCTAACATGATCAAAATGACATAGCAGAGAATTAGTGAGCCAACTAGAACAAAGGCGATAGTTGACCAGAAGACATCTGTAAATCTAGACCTGTATAACTCGAAATCTGGTGTAGCAGCTACTAAAAGAACTTCGTTTGAGAATACATCGGAAGAATATTTTCTTGATATGCAGAAATAGGATTCACCCTCAATTTTTTGAAATCCAGAGTAACCATCTTTTAGGATGTCATCGGTAATACCGCATTCTCTAAAATCCCTATCTGTCAATATGAGACCATCAGAATTTTTGAAGAAGGAGAATGTGCCATTTTCTGGGTCTAGGGTAAAAATGAAGCCAGAGCTATTTATCTGGATTGAATTGAGTAATGTCTGGATGCTTTTGAGACTTTGTAGATCATTATTGATCTGACTTGAGTTAGCTGCGGCAACAAGATAATAACCGGTAGGTGTTCCATCTGCATTCAAAACAGGGTAGCTGTAATAGTACCCACTGTATTTTGCTTTGTCTGTTAAGTCCGTTGTTGCAATTACAGGGTTGAATTCTGTTCCATTTTTGATAGTTGTTCTTGTTGTACCAGTCCATCCATTTTCAGATGCAGTAAGGATCTTGAACTGCTCTGGGGTAAAGACTCCTGTTGGGTTAGAGTTTGTTCTTATTAAATTGTATTTTATGATTTTTCCTATTTCCTCATGTTGTGTGTCATAATTGTTAGCTAGAACAATGTTACCTTTGGTATCAATTACAAATACTGAGTCGAAACCAGTGTTAGCAACAAAACTATCCAATGTACTAATCACTGATTTTAATTCTCTTTTTGTTTGTATTTTACTGCTTCCTTCGGCCTGAAAAAATAGGGCAATAAGATGTAAGGTGCTCTGGTTTGAACTGTGAAATTTGTTCGTAAGGTGTTTTATTTCTTCAGTGTGAAGATCGAATTCCTTCGTTATTTCGTTGAGCATAGGAAGAAGGTTCATGTTTTTCTGATTCCTCTCAACGCTTTTGGTCTGCATCCAGAAAAGAGCAACAAACATTATGGAGATTGCTATTATCGTAGTAATGATATAGGCACTAATAATCCCCTTGAATGAAGCTACTTTTTTTCTAGATTCTTTCATAGAACACCCTCCAACAGTATAAAAAAAGATCTTGTTTCTTGCGAATTGTAATTCATTCTTTGTTAAGAAAAAAGAAAGAAGTACTTATATGAATCATAATAACAGGAAACTTATCCATTTTGAGTCAGTAAAATTAGTTATAAAACAAATTTTAATGGCTTATTTGAGCTAAAACATTGAAGAGAGAAGAGCAGTATCCTCAATGAGCTTAAATGTAAGTAAAACTAATAATATAATTAAATAGGCATAGAAAGGGATTAAACAGAAAAGATATTTCTTTTCAGGTCACTTTTTGAGTCAATTTCAATAATATGTGCAAAATATATAAAAAAATAACTCCTTGCAATTGAAGGAGTTATCATTCTATCAGTTTACGAGACCAAGAGGATTCGAACCTCCGACCCTCAGTTCCGCAAGGGTAAGGTCATCCAAATTAATTCCTTTTGGAGTAGGTAGATAGAGAAGATTAAACCAGAAAAAAAGGACTCATAAAGGACTGAATCACAGGGAAATTTAGGGAGAATGGACTGAGGGTCCAAACTCTAATTTTCGGTAGGGTAGGAAAATAACAAGGACCAGAAGTTCCTGTTTTCTGGTCCTTGTCCATATTTGTGAAAAGACAACTACCTCCTTCCATAGAGTAGTTCTTCATCAGTCATAAACATCCAATTTATGACATCCATTCTCTTGAACATCTTTCTCCCACAGATACTACATCCCAGACCTTTATTTGGTTGATACTCTTTGTGGTTATATAGGGTCTTTATCTTTACTCCTTTCAAATCACAACATTCTTGTAGAGAGAACCAAGGTTTGTTTGGAATTGTAGAGACAATCTCCTTCTCATCACTGGTCAGTCTTCTTCTGGTTTGGTCTTCTTTTCTCTTCATACTATTATTATAAACTTCTGTGGGACCATCCATTCTTATATCGACAGAATTAGCGAAAATGACGTCCATATAGAGAAAAGGTGAAAAGGGGAATTTTACTATACTTTTTCACACAGAAATAAGAAACTTTTTCTGTATAAAAAACACATAGTTAAAACCATCATTTTTCCTATATTTTGGTTTGTTTTGAGACATCAATTATTTCTAAATACACTCAGAGACATTCCCAAGTTTCACATCTTGATGTTGTTTGTTGGTGTATCAAAATCATTAACAACCTGATTGAACATAAAATGAGGTCTACCAGTTCAGTAGACCCCAATTGAGTTTATAATCAATTTGATACAATAATAATTTTATTATTCTTTTGTAAATGTCCTTGATGTCCCTTCAATTGTAACTACTAAACTACCATCAGATAGAGTAAATGTTCCTGATGTTGTATCATCTGTGTCTCCAGTATCTGTGGTGGCACTAAAGGAACCTGTTGTTGATGATGAGAGTGTGTACGTTCCTGTATATGTTACGGTTCGATCAGAAGAAGGAATAGTATTAGTTTTATCTACACCACCCACAAGTAATTTATCTATATACGTTGAGAGGGTCATAGAGTAGTCTTCATTTACTACAGCTGTTGATGTAAAGGTAAGTACACATTCATCTCCCTTGTCAGTATACTCGTTTGTTCCTGTATATTTCCAAGTTCCAACAACAGAAGTTTCACTTGAACTAGAACCTGAACCATCAGAACAAGAAACAAAGAGACAAAGACC
>JAILRW010000057.1 GCA_024698005.1 Sphaerochaetaceae bacterium
CATTGGTATCGCAGATACTATGATGCTAGCATCTTCGGGAGAAGCACAGGTAGGAGGAGCGAGTCTAATAACCGCAGTCTCAAACCTATTCTTTGCCCTCTTCCAGGCCTTTGCGACTGGAGGTGCAGTAGTTGTAAGCCAATACCTAGGCAGAAAAGATAATAAATCAGCCTCCAAAGCTTCAAAACAGCTAATATACATAACATTCACTGTATCGTCCCTGATAATGGCATTGGGTCTTATATTCAAGACAGGTCTAATAAATGCAATCTATGGGAATATTGAAAAGGATGTTTTTGACAGTGCACTCTCCTACTCTGTCTACATCCTTATCTCCTTCCCTTTCCTAGCTCTGATGACAGGTGCAAATGCACTATTCAGAAGTATGGGAAGAAGCAGAATTACAATGACAGTTTCCCTGCTTGCAAACATTGTCAACCTTGTTGGAAATGCAGTGTTCATCTTCATCTTCCACCTTGGTGCCGCAGGTGCAGGTCTTGCAACCATGCTTTCAAGATTGATCGCTGCAACAATTCTTTTAATTGTACTTTCAAACAAAGAGCTTGAAGCTCCTGTTGTAAAACTGTTCAGACCAGAATTCAACAGTTCAACGATAAAGAAAATTCTCATGATTGGCCTTCCAACAGGCTTCGAGAACAGTATTTTCCATATTGGCAAGATACTGGTTCAATCACTGGTTGCGTCATTTGGCACTATTTCAATTGTTGCAAATGCTGCCTCAGACAACATAACAAGTCTTGTAAACATCCCATCAAATGTAATTGGAATTGCATCTATCACAATTATTGGTCAGTGCATAGGAGCAGAAAGATTTGATGAGGCAATTTACTATGCAAGAAAGCTCATCAAGTATTCATATATAGCCCTTATATTCTGGGGCAGTTTCATCTTTCTTATCTCAGGAAAGCTTCTTTCTCTCTATTCGCTATCACCTGAAGCTGATGAGCTTGCAATGAGATGTATCCATCTGATGATAATTCAGACAATGCTCTTCTGGCCACTTTCATTTGAGATACCGCAGTTTCTAAGAGCAAGTGGAGATGTAAAATTTCCAATGGTCGTTGCTATCAGTTCAATGTGGACATTCAGAGTAATCCTTGCTCACATCCTAGGTAAATATTTAGGATATGGCCTCTATGGCGTCTATTGGGCAATGTGCGTAGATTGGTATTTCAGGATAACTATGTACACCCTCCGCTGGAAGAGCGGAAGGTGGAAAACAAAGAGTATTATTTAATGTTTTTTAGATACTCAAGTATTACTTTTGCAGAAGCATCTGCAGCTTTTCTTTCAAATTCAGTGTAGTTCTTTGGTGCAGAACCATCCGCAAGGTCAGAGATTGCTCTGAGTACGACAAATGGGACCTCATTGAAATAGCAGACTTGCGCAATTGCACAACCTTCCATCTCAGCAGCAAGAGCGTTGAAGTTGGACTTTATATCCATCTTGCTTTCCTTGGTACAGATGAACTGATCACCTGTAGCAATTATTCCTCTCTTTACACTCTCCTCTCCAATTACCTTCACAGCACTCTCATAGAGTTTATCTGCCTCTTTTTCATCGGCCATGAAGTAGGATGGCTTTTTCTTGTCACCGCCGATACAGCAGTAGCCACGTGGGTAGCCAAATCCAGTCACATCGAAATCATGCTGCACCAAGGCTGTTGAAACAACAAGATCGGACAGTGAAAGATTATCTCCAACACCACCTGCGATACCTGTGTTGATGATTACATCTGGTGAGTAGACATCAGTAAGAAGCTGACATCCTCTGCTGGCTGAAACCTTGCCAATGCCACACTTCATCAGCACGACCTTTACACCATTCTCAGTTCCGATATAGAAATCGACTTTCTTATGTGTTTCTTTTTTCAGGTTTTCAAGGCTCTGCTTGAGGTGCTCAAGCTCAACATCCATTGCACCAATAATTCCAATAGTTTTCATTCTGCTATCCTTCAAAAAAATGGGGACGCTTTAGCATCCCCTATACATCACTTTCCCTCTTCAGGAGTAGCTGCCTTCCAGAGCTTCTCAAGAGAGTAGAACTCTCTGAGATCAGGGCTCATAAGGTGGATAACGATATCACCACAGTCGATGAGCTCCCATCCATCCTCTCCTGGAGTCTTGTGACGGTTATTGACCTTGAGACCGAGATCGATGATCTTGTCCCAGATCTGATGTACGACACCCTTGAGGTGACCTACACTGGTTACTGTACCGATAACAAAGCAATCGGTCCAAGAGCAATCCCCAAGCTCGATTACCTGTACATCCTTACAGTTGTGCTCTTCAAGAAAATCCTTGAGAGAGACAGCCTTATCTTCTATTTCTTTTCTCATATATTCCTCTATCATATCCAACGGAGCAGCCTGGATATTTCAATATTACTCCCAATTGGAGTGCTTTAATTCTAACCTATTTAAAGGTGAGTCCATAGTACCAATGAAGGCTGTTTTTCTCAATACCTCAGATTGTAAATACTCCACCCTTCTCGAGATACTCCATCAAGGCCTTGGAAACACCTGCCATATTTTCATTAAGGCTCTCTCTGTACTTCTTTTCTCTTCCAAGGATATTCAAGACCATAGCTTCAAGAGTCTTCTCAGACAGGATCTCCTCTCTGTCTTTATCTGTGATATGTTTCCTGCCCTTCTCTGCATAATCTGCAATATAGACGCAGGCACCAAGGACACCCATGTCGATGCTTCCAAGTGTATGGTGTCTCATAGCAAGATAGTACTCATTCCCATATTCAGGATAGAGCTTTCTGAAAACCAGACCTGCAGCAGCGCCATGCAAAAGCATAGGCTTTTCTCTCTCTTCAGGAACGATATCATTAAGTGAAGAACAGAAACTCAGAAGCTCATCATTACCCATATAGCGACAATAGTCATGGAAGATTCCAGCTACCCTTCCTGACTCAGAATCGTCAAGAAATCGTTTGGAAAGGTATGAAGCCATCTCAGCAACACCCTCAGAGTGGATGAACCTAGACTCCTTCATATTGCTCTTTACTCTTTCTCTTATCTCTTCATACTTTGTCATACCATCACCTGTAGAGGCCATGCTCAATAATATAATCCCTGACAGAGTCTGGAAGCATTGAGAAATCACCTTGCCTGATATCAGTACTGGATGCAAAGACCTGAGGACTCTCAATCAATTTGATATCTGCATCGATGCCTTCAGGAATCTTCTTTCCATCTCTTGAAAAACAGACAAAGGTAACTAGCTTCTTCAAATCCTCAAAACGATACCACCTATCAAGAGAAGAGAGCAAATCGTCGCCCATCAAGAAACCCAGCTTCCCTTCTATTTCATAATTTTCATAGACAGATTTGACAGTATCGTAGGTGTAGCTCACCCCGCTTCTTTCTATCTCGAGAGTGGATATTTCAATTTCAATTGGATAATCAGGATTCTCTTTCAAGAACTCAGCAACAGCCAAAGAGAGCATCTTGGCTCTCTCTGATCCAGATACAGGATTGCTGTTTTGCTTGAAGTTGCTGATTCTGGCAACCATGAGAATTATTCTCTCATAGTCGGTAAAGGTTGCAGCCATCTTCAAAAGATGCAGATGGCCTTTGTGAACAGGATCAAATGTCCCGCCAAAAAGAAGTGTGCGCTTAGAACTCTTCTCTGTAGTAGGCATCCTT
>JAILRW010000083.1 GCA_024698005.1 Sphaerochaetaceae bacterium
ATATTGATTTTAACATACCCTATCCTGTTCATATACGCCATTGGGTGTTTCTGATTTTTGAAAACACTTTATTGGCTTTTCAACAGAACAATAAAAAAACTAGGTTACCGTTCCCCTTAAATAATCAAGTAATAGGTAACCTAGTCTGTATTATCTCAGCTTCTCATCGAGAAGGTCTCTGTCTTGATAAATCAAGCCTTGAACATTTCCTTGAAGACTTCTTCTACGATTGCCAAGCCTTCATTAAGAACATCGTCTGTGATTGTCAGAGGTGGCATGATTTTAAGTACAGCATCCTGTCTGCCAGCAATCTCGAGGATGAGCTTCTTGTCGAATGCTCTGTGGACTGCTTCGATAGCAAGCTTTGGATCGATTGCACCAAAATCGATACCCCAGAGGAATCCTATACCTCTGTAAGTAAGCCTTGAATCAAGAGGAAGAATCTTCTCCTTGATGAAGTTCTCAATAATCTTGGACTTTCTCTGAACTTCCTTATCAAGCTGATGATCTACAAAGTAGTTGATACCTGCAGTTCCACCGATGAAAGCGAGCTGGTTGCCACGGAAGGTACCATTGTGCTCTGCTGGGCGGAAGATATCGAGCTCTGGGCTGATAAGCAAAAGTGCCATTGGGATACCAAAACCACTGATAGACTTACTGAGGACTACCATATCTGGCTTGATTCCAGCGCGTTCGAATGAGAAGAAGTTTCCGCTTCTTCCGTTTCCGATCTGGATATCATCGACGATAAGGATAATCTTCTCTTCAGTACAGATTCTTCTGACTTCCTTGAGCCATTCAACACTTGCAACATTGATGCCACCCTCTGCCTGAACAGTCTCGAGGATGATTGCAGCTGGCTTCTCGTAGCCAGAGTGATCATCACTGAGAACCCACTTGAGGTAAGTGAGAGAATCGATTCCTGGAGTTCCATCAAATGGAATGTGGGAAACATTTGTAAGTGGTACACTACCACCCTCTCTACTTGCTTGGTCGGTTGTACAAGCAAGAGCACCAAGACTCATTCCATGGAATGCGCCACCAAAAGCGTAGACCTGAGTTCTCTTTGTATTCTTTCTAGCAAGCTTAAGAGCTGCTTCAACTGCGTTTGTGCCTGTAGGACCACAGCACATTACCTTGTAATCGAGGCCACGTGGAGAAAGAATCTTCTCATTGAATGTCTGAAGAAACTCTGCCTTGGCTTCGGTATACATATCAAGCATGTTGATTGGGCCTTCACCTGAGAGATAATCGACAACAGCCTTCTTAATTTCTGGATTATTGTGACCATAGTTCATTGAACCAGCTACGGCCAAGAAATCAATATAGCGATTTCCATCTTCATCAAAAAGTTCTGAATTTACAGCACGACTGAATACAACCGGATACTTACGGCAATACGACCTTACTTGAGATTCGCGATTCTCAAACACCTTGATCATACTCATGTTTGTTATCTCCTATAGTTTCTATGGGCTGACATTTTAAAATGTCCCAATGCAGTTAATCCCAACTTGCCTTTGTAGTCAATAGTATAGAAGAAACATAAAAAAAATTGTAAAAAAATTTATATGCCAAATGAAAATAATTGGTCACTTAATCGGTAAAATGTTCATAAAATACGAAACTAAAGGGACAAAGTCGGTTATTGAAACTCTTTAGGAACTTATTAGACAAAAAAAGATGACCCAAAGTATGGGTCATCTAGAGGAGTGAAGCGGATTCGAACCGCTGGCTGTACGGTTTTGCAGACCGTTCCTTTGGGCCACTCAGGCATCACTCCGTATGTCACTAAATTAGCAAACTTCACTTCATTAATCAAGTGCAATATGAAAAATAGTCATTCACTATCTTCCAATATCTCATTGGCTAGCTTTCTAATGACCGAGAAGTCATAGTTACATGGAATTGTTATGTTGCTCTTTGTTCTCTTGCAGATGAGAGCATTATCACCCTTCTCCAGAGAATAGAAACCAGAACTCATTCTTGGGTTATCATAGTGCATCAATACCTGTCCAGAAACCATGATCTTGCTTCCGCCTACAGGGATTACCAGCTTTTCACTTCCATCAAGGGAGCCATGGCTATCCATATAGCCAAAACCAGATGTGAATGACAGGACCTCAGGAGTTGCACCATCGTATAGAGCCCATGGAGTATCCATTCTTCCACAGTAGTTCATGGCAAATTCAACTCTTGGGAAGTTGATCACATCCTCTCCAAGGTCCATATGTGATGGGAAGAAGTTCATATAGATAAGCATCTGGTGTGGATTAATTACAGCACTCCAACCGATGTCATTCCTTTTTTCAATATTGCCCATCAGATAATCGTAGGTTCCAGTTGGCCCAGGGATGTAGGAGGCATCCAAGGTTCCGCCGAAGGCAGAAGGAGCGTGCCTTATATCACTAAATCGCTTTCCTGACTTGAGACGGTTGAAGGCAACCTCTCTGACATTTGGAGGGAAAGCGACAAAGCTTCCACTTGATGTATAGAAAGCAGCGCCCGACTCGATGAAAGGAGTGCCGAGCATAGCATGATAGGAGAGATTGCATTCAAAATCTTTCTCGTTGTTGTTATCTATCTTGCAAAGTGTATATAGCACTGGCTGGCCTGGAAGCAACATGCAGACTTTGCTGAGTTTATATCTGTTTCCATTCTCACGGGACTTCATTTCTGAAAGACGCCATACACCACCACTTTCAGCATCGAAGCCATAGCGTTTTATAATCCAGTTTGTATTGCTGGAAAGCACGTGTTCCTCATCCTTGCTTGGGAATGAGATGTAACTGCCTCCAGCTTGATAGAAGCTAGACTTACCCTTGTACCAATCGTAATTGGGGTCATTGGCTACCCCGCTGCCAATACCTCTGAAATAAGGTAGACAGAGCGCATTGGTCCTACCCCCAACAGAGTTCTTGCTGGAAAGTTCAAGGACAACATCACCCTGATCCTCAATAATGACCTTTATCAAGTCATTACTCATATATGTTGCATTTCTAGACTCCCAAAGGGGAATTCTTCTTATATCCATCTGCTCTCCAGCTATAGTATTTAAATCAATGAGGAGATATAGAGTGTAGCAAAATCGTCCTCATCGCGTTATATTATACAATATATTGAATTCAATATACACGAGGAGTCTAAGGTGATTTCCATCAAGAATAAGGTATTTCATTTGTCCACCAAAAGAACAAGCTACGTTTTCGCTCTTAAAGAGGGTGGAATAATAGAACACCTATACTATGGACACCGCATAACTGCCCCAGAAGATTATATCAGCACCCTTGAGCAATTCAACAGGGAGAGAAAGCCCTCAGAACTCGTTCTTGATGAAGAATCCGGGTATCAGAGTGCCGATTGCATGAGCATCGTCTCGTCGGAGGGATTTGGGGATTTCAGAGTCCCTGAATTTGCTGTCTCCTATACTGCAAAGAAACTTAGAGCCCTGGACTTGAGATATGAAAGTCACAAGATATTCAAGGGAATAAGGAAGATGAGCTCCAGCCTCCCCCAGACCTATGGGGATAATGCCACATCCCTTGAACTCTGCTTCATGGATCCTTCTGCAGATGTGACTATCAAGATCATATACACCATATTTGATGACTCTGATGTAATTTCTCGCCGTGCAATTATAGAGAACTCCTCAAAGGACAGTCTCCTAATAAGGGTCTGCTACTCACTGCAGCTTGACCTGCCTTGTCACGACTACAACCTTACTACTCTCGACTATGTCCACGGCAAGGGCATGGTATTGAATACCAGAGAGCTCAGCTGTGGCAGATTTGTAAATGATTCCAGAAGAGGAATCACTACTTTTGACCACAACAGTGCATTGCTATTAGAAAAGAAGAATTCAAGTGAAGCTATCGCCTTCAATCTTCTCTATTCAGGAGCACACTCTCAATCCGTTGAAGTTGATTGCTATGGCAGAACAAGAGTTCTCACTGGAATTAACCCAAGTCTATTTGAAAAGCAAGTTCTTAAGGGGCAGCCTTTTGAAACTCCTGAAGCCATAATGCTCTTCTGTGATGGGGGAAGAGAACTACTCCAGGATGAGCTGCACCACTTTATCGAGGAGCACGTCCAGCGAGGTAACTGGAAGAACAGGCTGAGACCAATAATGTTCTCCACCTCCTCATTTGGATATGACTTCAATGCCAGTATTGTCCATAAGCAGATCAGAAAGGCTTCAGAGCTCGGTATAGAGGGCGTATTACTTTCAGATGGTTGGTTCGGAGCCAGAAATAATGAAATGACCTCTCTAGGAGATTGGGCGGCAAACACCCAGAAATTCCCAGGTGGCATAAAAGAGATTTCGGACGAGGTACACAAGAATGGTATGCTCTTTGGCCTCTGGATCGAACCAGAACTAATCTCTCAGAGAAGCAAACTCTTTGAGAAGTGCCCAGAGTGGGTCCTTCAGGATGACGTTAGAGAACAACATGCAGGAAAACATGATCAGTATCTGCTGGATATCACAAGGCCTGATGTATACAAGTTCATTTCTGAGGTGCTCAAATACCTAGTTGTGAACTACAAGTTGGACTATCTGAAATGGGACATGGATCACCAGCTAGGTGAAATCTATACCACCCTCAGGAGGTCTCCTGAAACTGGTGAATACATCCACCAGTACATACTCTCCCTCTACTCACTATTACAGGATATCTTGAAGGTTTCACCTTCATTGTTGATAGACATGGGCTCAAGACTCGACCTTGGCATCCTGGCCTACTCCTGTTCTAGTGTCGCAGGTATTTCTGCAACTCTCTTCTACCCTCAGAATTCATTGAGAGCCGAAGAGAAGACACCATCAAATAGCATACTATTTACTCCAACCTGTTCCCTGGACCTTACAAAGCTAGGATTCGAACAGGAGAAGGAGTTTAAGGAAGCAATCCTGTTCTATAAGCAGCACAGAAAGGTCATACAGTATGGAACGCTGTTTACAAAAGAAAACATCTGGACTGTTTCAAATTCTGAAAAAGACACAATATTAGCAATGGTCTTTAATAGACCAACAACAAATACAAATTGTCAGCCTCTGAAGATTCAGTGTGTAAAGGAAGATTCCATTTACATTGTCTCTGAAGTAGACCCATACAAGGGCATCAATGAGAATGAGGCGCACAAGATACCTGGTGACACACTAAAATATGCAGGCTTGCAGCTTGCCACCTGTCCAGACAGGACCAGGATCTTCATTATTAAGGAGATTGGAAAATGAACATTGAAACTAAAAATACTGTAGTCGTGGCTGGCGGTGGTACATTCGGAACCTCCATAGCTGAACGCTTGGCCTGGAATCCAGCAAATAGAGTTATCATCCACTCGATCGAGGAGGATGTTGTTGAGACAATCAATAAATATCACAAGAACAACAAGTACTTCCCTACTCGATACCTCAACAGATCCATCAAGGCAACCGGCGACTTCAATATATTCTCAGAAGCAGATGTAATCTTCCTCGTCATTCCATCCAAGTTTATCATCTCCTTCTCAAAACAGATGAAGGATTACATCCCTGAAGATAAGCATCCTCTGGTCATAAACCTTGCAAAGGGAATGAGTGATGAAGGTGCATTCATCACAGAAAACATCCCATTCGAGCGAACTGCCAGCATGAAGGGTCCTTCCTTCGCAATCGAGGTTCTGAACGGTTTTCCTACTGCATTCACATTTGGTGGAAGCAAGAAAGATTACAACTATCTGAAAAATGAACTTCTGCCAGAGACCAGCCTCATCATCGACCATACCAATGACGTCAGAGCTGTAGAGCTTTCTTCAATTCTGAAGAACATGTATGCAATTGCAATTGGCCTCGTCTCTGGCCGATACAACAGCCCTAATGTCGACTATCTCGTATACACCAAGGCCGTTAACGAGATGAGAGGAATAATGAAGCTGTACGGCTGTAACGAAGATATCATGTATCGCTACTGTGCTATCGGTGACCTTGGTCTTACAGGTCTTAATGACCTTTCCAGAAACAGGACCCTTGGCATGCTCATCGGTAAGGGCTTTTCCTACGACCAGCACAGCTCTGCAACCACTATAGAAGGTCACAGAACCACAAAGCTTATGGGTGAGGTAATCAAGGAAGCGGGACTTGAAGAGGAGTTCCCTCTGCTTACTGCTCTATATAAAATGATGTTCGAGAAGTACACTCTCAACGATTATCTTCTAGCTGTATTCAAATAATGGATTTCATCTTCCCAACAGGAAAAGCAGAACACCTTTTAAAAGAGGAGATTGAAAGAATTAAAAGTGAAGGCTTTTTTGACTACAAGGAAAAAAGCCCTCGCTTTTCTATTTCCGAAGCTATAGAAAGTAAGGGCCTCATGCTTGGTCTTATGGTCGCAAGGACCAAGAGTGGCGAAGAGATTTCCTTCAAGGCCTTCTCTGGCGTACTCTCAAAGAGCGTAATTGTTCCTGGCTTCGTCCCTCCTTGTTTTTCAAGAAAGGAGTATGAAGAGACAATCCTTGAGTATGATGATCTGCTTCATGAACTTACAGACAGGATAAACAGAGGAGAAAAGGAGCTTGAAGAAGAGCGCCACAAGCTTTCATTGAAGTGCCTTTCGAAGCTGGAAGCTCTCTACTCCTTTTCAACAATAAAAGGCACAAGAATTGGCTTTGAGGAGATGGGCATAAGAAATCCGAGCACAGGAACCGGGGACTGTGCAACTATAAGACTTCTCTCCTACTGTTTCAGAAAAGGTTTTGTTCCAGTAAGTCTTGCTGAGATGTGGTTTGGAAAGGAGACCCAGACAAGAAGAGAGAATGTTCTCTATCCTCCTTGCGATGAAAAGTGCAAGCCTATCATCAAGCACCTATTGAATATCGATCTCCTCTACTCTGATGATGATATCGCTATCATCAACAAGGAAGCAGGGCTTTTAAGTGTCCCAGGCAGAGGAGAGGACAAGCAGGATTGTGCCTCAACAAGAATCAGGACACTCTTTCCCTCATCCCCTCTCCTTCCTTCCGTGCATCGCCTTGATATGGATACATCTGGGATACTGGTCTATGCAAAGACTGAAGAAGCCAAGAGGAAGCTTGGTATACAGTTTGAAACCAGAGAGACCGAAAAGATTTATGTGGCTCTCTTGAGAGGTGTACTCAAAGAAGACAGTGGCGATATAGACCTTCCTATCCGTCTGGATGTCGATAACCGACCATATCAGATTGTAGATTTTGAAAATGGTAAAAAGGCCCTAACTCACTTTGAAAAGGTGAAAGTTGAGGTTCTTAACGGAGAAAAGGTAACAAGAGTCCGCTTCTATCCACACACAGGCAGGACTCACCAGCTGAGAGTACACTCAGCTTCTGGCTTAAAGCTTCCTATCGTGGGAGATAGACTGTATGGAGAGAGAAAGGAAGGTGAAAGATTGTGTCTTCACGCAGAAAGCCTCACCTTCACACATCCTACTACAGGAAAAAGAGTTACATTCTCTTCCCCTGCTCCATTCTAAAAGTTGAAGCTCAATCTTCCTCTCTTTACTAGAGGGTAGGCCTTCTTTACATTGCACTCTTTTACAAAGGCCTCCTGGAGAGGACGTGACTTTGCCAGATTGACAACTTCATGGCAATCGGAATTTCTGACGCAGAATGCACCCATCTCACTTGCAAGGTACCAGAACATTCTTCTTGGATATCGGTAATCATCATCAGGACTTGGACGCAGCATTCCATTGCCGTTGACTTCAAGCGGTATCTTTTTGTCGATCGCAAACTGAATTATCTCTCGGCTGACCTCTTCGCTTACACAATCCCACTCTCTATATGAAGCAAAGATCAGATCTGGATGTGCCTGGAAAGAAAAGAGTCCGGTATCCAGAGCAGCTAGAAGCACATCGCGATATGTGTATACATCATCTTTGGTCATCACATCATCGAAAGGTGAAACATATCTATTTCCCCGCTTGAAGAAGTGAACTCCGTTAATAAGATAGTCGACCTTTCCCTCTTCCAGATAGGAAGCAAAGTAATCCTTGAACTCCGAGAAATAGTCACACTCGAAGCCTGATAGAATTACCATTCCATCATCCTTTCTCTCGTTCTCTATATCTTCCAGATAGGTGGGAATATCTTCATTGCTCATTCTTGAATTCGCAAATCGCCTATCAGGGAGAGGCATATGTTCTGTGAAACCCAGCATATCAAGACCAAGTCTTCTTGCTTCATCACAGTACTCCTTGATCGTTCCATGCCCATGGCCACAATAGAAGGAGTGAGTATGTAGATTGTAGTTATCAGTGGACCTTATCATAAGTTAAAAGGTGCTCCTCATAGGAATTTGAAGTATAGAGACTACCACTTTCGTCATGAAGATAATAGAGGGCACTGGTATTCTCTGGGGTCAGCACAGCCAGGATTGCATCCTTTCCAGGGCAGCCTATGCCAGTTGGTGGGAGACCCTTTTTCCTTCTGGTATTGTACGGAGTCTCCTTTTCGTAGACGCTTTGATCTATTTTACCGTTCCAGGAACCGAGCTCATAACGGGTTGTTGCATCGATACCAAGAGGCATATCTTCTCTATATCTATTAAGCATTACCTTAGCAATTACACCCATCTGCTGTCTATCTTGAGTCTCTCTGTTTACCATGCTAGAGAGTATTACAACTTCATCCAGACTGAGATCTTCTCTCAATAGAGCCTCTCCATTGAGAAGCAGCAGAGAGATCAACTCATCCTGCATCTCTTTGGCAAGAGTGTATGCATCCTTGAAGATATAATTACCGGAAAGGAAGTAGCCTTCCTCAAAAGGAAGGGACCTTTCTTCCTTTATACGGTGAACAGCATTGATGAAATCGCCACCAGAGATGAGGCCTCTGTTTGTCAGCATTGAATCTATCTCTGTAAGAGTGTAACCATCAAATATAGTTATTCTGTTTTTATTCTTATTGGTAATTACTGCAGACAGATCCTCTATAGAAACCCCTATCGGAACTCTATAGGATCCTGCCATCAAGCTAGAAGAGAGCCCTTCTTTCTTGAGATACTCAAGCAGCTCCTTGCTGTTGACCACTCCACCGAGAGCCTTTGAAACCTCTGAGGCGCTCATGCCTTCCTTTATCTCAAAGATAATATCCCCGTTTCTCTGAAAAAGGCCCAACTCAAGCTCTCTTTTGTTCTCTTGAAGACGAATGAAGATGAGAGAACAGAGGAAGAGTATTATCACTGTAATGACAATGAGAATCATTTTAAGGGAGAGAACTTCCCCACCTCTTCTTATCTTGAGCTTCTTGACCTTGACTTCCTCTTCGTTTGATGAATCCTTTTCAATCGTGCTCCTGATCCTATCGATCGCTCTAGGCAGCTCTTTTTCTTTTACTGTTTCTGTTTCCTGTTCTTCCTGTTTCTCTTCTTTCTCTTCGGTTTCACTCTCACTGCTCTCCTGACCTAACTTTTTAAGTCTTTCCTTGAGCGTCAGGTTGGACATATCAGGAATATTGTTCGGAAGCGTTTTCTTGGGAAGAACAAAGCTTGCTGTATTTTTATTTACAGCTTCATTCAAAACCTTCTCATCTATATTCTTGACTTCATTAGTTTGTTCTTTTTCTACAACAGTGCTTTTGCTTGTATCCGCTTTCTTGCTTGCAGCTTTCCTTGTACCAGCAGTCTTGGAAGACGCTCTTTTTTTAGCTGTAGGCTTGTTTTCTTCTGCAAGAGAGGATTGACTGGTCTTCTTTGCTGTAGATCTTTTTCTTGTTACAGGCTTCTTTTCCTCTGCAGAAGAGGATTTACTTCTATTTACAGTAGTTCGTTTTTTCTTTTCACTTTCGCTCTTGGT
>JAILRW010000132.1 GCA_024698005.1 Sphaerochaetaceae bacterium
CGGTTCGAGTCCGATCAGCTCCAAAAGAAGAAGGCTTGACCTTCTTTTTTTTATTTATCTGTACAAATCCTACCTAGTTAGCATATTCTCATTGAAACTCATTATTTATTAATATTTGACCATGAACATCAGACATGCAGAGTATAAAGATATAGATAAGATATTAGAAGTTTACGATATAGCTAGAAAAACAATGAGAAAGGCTGGTAATCTTAACCAGTGGATCAACGGCTATCCCCAAAAAGAGTTAATTGAAGAAGATATTTCCAATAGCAACTGCTATGTGGTTGAAGATAATAATGAAATAGTCGCAGTTCTTGCCTTCATTATTGGGGATGATCCAACCTACCATGAAATAGAAGGTTCCTGGCTAAATGACAAACCATATGGAGTTATACACCGAATCGGAAGCAATGGAAAAGTAAAAGGCATAATCCCTTTTGTAATGGACTATGCCTTCAAAATAGTTGATAACCTCAAGATAGATACACACAAGGACAATGCAATAATGCAGCACGTACTTGAGAAGAATGGCTTCAAGTACTGTGGAATTGTCACTATAGAAGATGGAACAAAGCGAATAGCCTTCCAGAGATCTTCAATTTAACCGAAGTAGTAGTTTATCCCTTCTGTCAGATACTGTTCCCTCTTGCTCTTGTCAAGATCAAGACACTCGATAGAATAAAGCTCAGTTTCTTCTATACCGAACATCTTAAAGAGAGCTCTTACATAGTCATAGCCAAGGTGTGCTGTGACTATGCCACCTGCTGTCGTGAAGTAGCGGGCCTTCTTCGCCTTGCAAAGCCCTTCAAAGCCAGTATCAGTTGCAAGGAAGGTCACTCCTACAGTCGAGACTCTCTCGAGGTAGACCTTGAGACAGGAAGGGAACGAGAGGTCCCAATATGGAGCTGCTACTAGAATCTCATCTGCATCCCTGAACTCACGTGCGAAAGCACAGATCTCGTGCTTTTCTTTCTCCTCTATAGATAGTGAGTCACGAAGATATACTTCCTCCTTGGTAAGAGGCTTTAGATCTGCTTTAGAGAGATCAAGAAGAGAAACTTCAATATCTTCATCCTTTATGGTCTCAAGATACCTTGTATAGAATCTTCTAGTTCCAGATTCATCACCACGGACACAGGCATCGATTATAAGCAGCTTCATATCATCTCCTCTAGTTCTTGAAACTATGTACAGGTGCTGGAATTCTTCCACCTCTCTTGATGAAAGCTTCACAGGAGAAGTTGTTCACACTCATTATTGGAGCATAACCAAGAAGACCTCCAAAGGAAGCTTCTTCCCCTACTTCCTTACCAATTACAGGAATCACTCTAACTGCAGTTGTCTTCTGGTTGATCATACCAATTGCCATTTCATCAGCAATGATACCAGCGATTGTGTACTCGTTAGTGGAGCCTGGAATTGCAATCATATCAAGACCAACTGAACAGACACAGGTCATTGCTTCAAGCTTCTCTATTGTAAGGCTTCCAACCTTTACTGCATCTATCATGCCCTGGTCTTCACTTACTGGGATGAATGCACCGGAAAGGCCACCTACATAGCTAGATGCCATGATACCACCCTTCTTTACATTGTCATTCAAAAGTGCAAGGGCTGCTGTTGTTCCAGGAGCACCTACTCTTTCAAGTCCGATTCCTTCCAATATTTCTGCGATCGAGTCTCCAATTGCAGGAGTTGGAGCGAGAGAAAGGTCAACGATACCAAATGGGATATCAAGTCTTCTGCTTGCTTCCTGAGCAACCAACTGACCAAGTCTTGTGATCTTGAATGCAGTCTTCTTGATGCACTCGCAAAGGGTGCCAAAATCAGCACCTTCTACTTCAGAAAGTGCATGCTTGATAACACCAGGACCAGAAACACCAACATTGATTACATTATCAGTCTCTGTGACACCGTGGAACGCACCGGCCATGAATGGATTGTCATCAGGAGCATTACAGAATACAACAAGCTTTGCGCACCCGATAGAGTCCCTATCCTTGGTCATCTCTGCAGTCTGTTTTACAATCTTTCCCATAAGAGCAACAGCATCCATGTTGATTCCAGTCTTTGTGGAACCCAAGTTTACTGATGCACAGATGTTGTCTGTTACACAAAGCGCTTCAGGAATGGACTTTATAAGTAGCTCTTCACTCTTGGTCATGCCCTTTGCAGGGAGAGCAGAAAAACCACCAAGGAAGTTTACCCCGCACTTCTTTGCTGCCCTGTCCAAGGTCTTTGCAATAGAGACAAAGTCCTTCTCGCTCTTACAGGCGGAAGCGCCAATAATTGCAATTGGGGTGACCGATATTCTCTTGTTTACGATGGGGATTGCAAACTCCCTCTCGATTTCGTGCCCTGTCTTTACCAAATTCTGGGCAACAGAAGTTATCTTGTTATAGATATTCTCATTGAGTTCATTAATATCATCACTGATGCAATCAAGAAGAGAGATGCCGAGGGTAATAGTCCTGACATCGAGATTCTCCTTCTCGATCATAGCATTTGTTTCGATGACTTCATTTATGTTGATCATACTCAAATCCTCTGCATCTTGTTGAAGATATCCTCTCTCTGGAGCTTGATGATTACACCGATCTCCTTTCCAAGAGCTTCAAGCTCATCAGAGAGAACAAGGAACTCCTTAGTTGCAGCACTTGTATCAGTTATCATCATCATATTGAAAAAGCCATCAACGATTGTCTGGCTGATATCCAGAATATTTACACCATTTGCAGCAAGATAGGTACAGACTCTAGCGATAATACCTACCTGGTCACGACCTACAACAGTAATAATTGATTTGCTCATTATATGTACTCCTAAAAGCTATGCTAATTATTAAATGAAAAGAGAATAAGCGACAAGAGACAACTAACTCAATAATATTTCACGAAATAGTAAAATCAATGGTAAAATAATAGATTATAGTAATAAGTCCGGGAGATAGAATGGAAGCTTTGACATCTTATTTTACTTCAACTCACGAATGGGTCTACATCATGCGAATCATCATCGCAGCAATCTGTGGGGGCTGTATCGGACTAGAAAGAGAGCATAGGCTCAAGAATGCTGGTATAAGAACCCACATATTGGTTGCAATGGCAGCCTCTCTAATGGTCATAGTCTCCAAATATGGCTTCTTTGATGTAGTTATCTATAACAGTATTCAGCTAGATGCTTCTCGTATCGCATCCAGTGTAGTACAGGCGATCGGTTTCATTGGTGCAGGTGTTATCTTCGTCAGAAAGGATAACGTAATTGGCGTCACAACGGCTGCAGGCCTGTGGGGCACTGTAGGCATTGGCATTGCAATCGGTGCTGGCCTTTATATCACCGGCATTACCGTGTCCTTTCTGATGATCTTCATACAATTCATGATGCACTACAAGAAGATATCCTTCTCTCATGCAATCACAGGGTATGTAACACTTATCCCTAATGACTCAACAATACCTATAAGTGATATGGGCTCTGTATTCAAAGATCACAAGCTGACAGTAAAAACCATGAGAGCTGAAAAGACAGAAGATGGTTTGATAATCTCAGCAAACCTCATCTTTGATAGGACTCTTCCTATAGAGACACAGGTAGAGAAGCTTGAAGAAATTGGAAAGGTACTCAATATTGATATTTCAATCTATGGTTAATGATTGAATCCACTCATTAAATCAAAGGCTGTCACAAACTCTAGGTTTTTACTAGAAAAAGAGTGACAGCCTTTCTTTTACTGTAATTCCTGTATTATTTCCATTTACAGAATTCAATATTTGTTTTAATTCACCTTCCGCAGTCTATTGAAGCATGCACTTGATAATATTTCTGATATTTCCTTAGTAAAAGAGAGCGAAGCCTCCTGTTTCGTGGTAAATACAGCTGAGGTAATTACAATTCACAATGGGACATCCTGGTTTTAACTCCCAAACGTTCTAATTTGGTTTTTATTTCAGATTATTATTGAGAATAGAAAGAGGCTGTCACACTTCAAATTGACTGTGACAGCCCCATATTATTTACATCAAAGAAGTCTTACTTATTTTTTCTTCTCGACCATCTTGGTAACACAAACTGCACAGGATGCATCACCAGTGATGTTAACAACTGTTCTACCCATATCGAAAATTCTATCAACACCTGCAACAAGTGCGATACCGTCGATTGGAAGACCAACAGAAGCGAGAACCATTGCAAGCATGATCATACCAGCACCTGGAACACCAGCTGTACCGATGGAAGCCAGAGTAGCTGTAAGGACGATTGTAAGCATCTGACCGAGTGTGAGGTCGATACCATAGCAAGCTGCAATAAAGATTGCACAAACGCCCTGATAGATTGCGGTTCCGTCCATGTTGATGGTTGCACCAAGTGGAAGTACGAAGGATGTGATTTCCTTATCTGCACCAATCTTTTCACAGCAGTCCATGTTGATAGGAAGAGTACCGACACTGGATGCGGATGAGAATGCGAAGATCATTGCTGGAGCCATGCCCTTGAAGAACTTCAGAGGAGACATACCACCAAGCATCTTAACAGATGCAGAGTAAACAACGGCCATGTGGATGATGTAGCAGAGGTATGCAGTAAGCAGGACCATTGCAAGAGATCCGATGATCTGAGCACCGTTAGCAGCAACTACAGGACAGAGCAAACAGAATACACCAATTGGAGAGAGCTTCAAGATGAGTTCCATTATCTTCATGGAAATGCTGTTCATTGCATCAACAAGCTGGATTGCTGGAGATACATGCTTCTCATCGAGAAGGATGATCGCAAAACCAAACAAAAGAGCCATTACAATTACCTGAAGCATTGAAGCATTAGCCATTGGTGCAATTATGTTGGAAGGGAAGATTCCAACAATAGTGTCCATGAATGGTGTTGCAGCCTTTGCCTGATATGAAAGGTCTGTGGTAGCTATTACAGGGAAGAATCCCTTGAAAATAGAAGCTCCTATAAGACCAATGACAATAGCACCAGCGGTGGTACAAAGGTAATAGATGACTGTTCTAAGTCCAATTACACCAACCTTTCTGATATCCTTCATGCTTATAATGCCACTTATAATAGAGAAGATAACGACAGGTACAACGATGAACTTGACCAGATTCAAGAAAATGGTACCGAATGGCTTGATGTAGCTGTTAGCAAAACCTGCATGAGCACTTCCAAGTACCAACCCGACAATAATTGCCAAAACTAGGGCGATGAAAATCTGCCCGGCCAACGAAAGTTTCTTCATTTTGTGCCTCCAATTTCTAACTAATTATCGCATAAAATGTGAAACTATTGAAAAAAAAGTGCGTTTTCTGTGAAATTTCAACACTTGTATAGTATTTCACCTAATTTACATTTGTCTATTTGACCTCATTTTTATACATCTAAGTATGAAAGGAGAAAAAAGTACCTATGAAAAGAAAAATAACTACCTTATTTCTTATTGCCTTGATTGCAACCTCTTTTGTATTTGCTAAAGCTGATACAGAAGCACTTTTCAAAGAGTTCAGAACTGCAGCTTTAAGCCAGGATGTTTCTCTTTCAATGGAGAAGTATGAAAAGCTTTCACAGGCTATCGAAAAAGAAGCAGAAACACTTCAGGAGACCCTTGAAAAGGCAATAGAAGAGAACAATGGAAGACTTTACTATCAGACACTTGATAGTTTTAGAGCATTGGACAACTACTCTATCCAAAGAGAAGAGAGCACAGCTCTTGAAGAGGCTATCGTTTCAGAGCAGAACACAGAGGCTGCAAAATGGCTATATGAAAACAGTGCCTATTACAACCCAACATTGACAATCAATGCTGAAAGCAGTGGAGATGGCTATGCTTTCTCTATCGTCTCAAGCAAGAGTTGCACTCCAGGAGAAGAAGTAACCCTTCCAACCTACATAGAAGGAACCTCCTATGCTGGACAGCTTGCAGGCTTTGG
>JAILRW010000147.1 GCA_024698005.1 Sphaerochaetaceae bacterium
CTGCCTGGACTTGGTCCTTCTCGCTCAATTCAAGCGCAGGCATCGAGACAAGATAGATCAGCAGTAATTGTATGAATTTCAGATCATCGATGTTGATCCCTTCCTTGTAGAGAGGATTGAGGTCCACCATCCTGAGCTCAATATGGCTGATACCGTTGGCAAAGTTTGCAAGAGTATTCTCCCCTACAGGTTTTAAACGTATAGGGAAGTAGAGTTCGGATGGGGCCTTTATCAAACCTCCATCTACATACTTCTGGATGCTGTCAGCATATGCCTTCAAGGATGAAAAATCGAATATTGGTGTGAAGTAGTTCCAATACCCAAGTTCACTGCACCTTACGCTGGCCATACCACAGAACGTAGTCTTCCCCTTCACACCCTTTTCAAAGTAGCTTGCATCGAGCAATGGGCTTGCTGCAGTGAGTGCTGTAACTATCCACCCGTAGAGAGAAAGCTTTGTTGCCAGGTCCAAATATAAAGAGGCTTTGTATTCTTCAAAGTTATCAAAGCCTGTGAGAGCAAAATCTGCCTTCAAAAGCTCCTCAGAAAAGGAGAAGTTTACATGGATCCCTGACAGCGTCATCTTGTAGCGCCCATATCTGTCAGAAAGAGAATTGCGATAGTCTGTTTTGAAGCGGTGAGCTTCATCGAACTTAGCAATCGGTACATCTGCTTCATCCTTCAGGAAAGGAGGATTAGAAAAAGGCCAAAGAAGCTCATTATTTTTAGCAATCTCTCTCTGTATCAGTTTTGTATACTCATAAAGTGATGCAAGCGCAGCCTCAGGGGTACTTTCTACTTCTGTATTTATTTCAGTCTGATTTTCACAGAAGTCTCTTACGATATTGGGGTTGTCTGGAAAAGGATCAGGGGTGTGAGCCATTGTACCATCCAGATTGACTCTAAGACTTTCCTTCTCAAGGCCAAAATTGCCCTCGAGTAGTAGTTTTCTTACTGTAGTGTCCCAGATGTGCAACATTACTATCCCCTTCTTAAGGAAAAACAATAATGCCCGGTATATCACTTGTCAATAAAGAATAACCGGGCATGAAAGACAGAGGAGAGGATTTCTCCTCTCCCCGAAATTATCAGTCGTTGAATGGCACCTTTGCCTCGTAAGAGGTGTGCAAAAGGTGATGAGCCTTGTGAGAGTTTGGATTTCCAAGGAAGTCCAAATAAAGTGCCTTGAGCTGAGGATTGTTGTGAGACTGTCTGATTCTCTTTCTTTCGTCCTCGCTGTAGAGCGCATTTGCTCTCTTCTGCTTGTAGGTATCGACGATATCGATATCTTCGTTTGGAAGGAAGCATTCTCTTACATATGGCTGACCGCCACCGTTGATACAACCACCTGGGCAACCCATGATTTCGATGAAGTGGTACTTTGACTTACCAGCTCTGATGTCATCAAGGAGAACCTTAGCATTTTTCATACCGTGAGCAACTGCGATGTTGAGAACGGTACCGTTGATGTTGAGGGAAGCGTCCTTGATTCCGTCGAAACCTCTGACCTGTGTGAAGTTGATCATGCCGTACTCTTCGCCTGTGATTGCAAAGTAAGCAGTTCTGAGAGCTGCTTCCATAACACCACCAGTAACACCGAAGATTACACCAGCACCAGTATACTGTCCTACGATATCTTCATCGAACTCTTCATCGTTGAGCTTGATGAAGTTGATACCAGCTCTTCTGATCATCTTGCCAAGTTCTCTTGTTGTGAGAACTGCATCGACGTCCTTGAGGCCGTCGACCATGTTCTGAGGTCTTTCCTTCTCGAACTTCTTTGCTGTACAAGGCATGATGGATACTACGAACATATCCTCTGGCTTGACGCCAACCTTCTGAGCATAGTAGTGCTTGAGGATTGCGCCTTCCATCTCGTGAGGAGACTTACAGGATGAGAGGTGTGGGATGAGATCACTGTAGTAGTACTCAGCATAGTTGACCCAGCCTGGTGAACAGGAGGTGATCATTGGGAGTACTGAATCTGGGTGGTTGAGACGATCGATAAGCTCGTGTGCCTCTTCCATGATTGTGAGGTCTGCACCGAAGTTGGTATCGAAGACCTTATGGAAACCAAGTCTTCTGAGAGCTGCAACCATCTTACCAGTTACAGGAGTACCGATCTTCATGCCGAACTCTTCACCAAGAGCTGCTCTGACAGCTGGAGCTGTCTGTACAACAACGTACTTGCCCTGGCGGAATGCCTCATCGACCTTGTCGATTTCACTCTTTTCCATGAGAGCACCAACAGGACATACGGAAACACACTGACCACACATGATACATGGGCTGTCATTGAAGTTTCTGTTCTCTGCAGGTCCAACGATTGTGTTGAAGCCTCTGTTCTCGAAGCCGAGGATACCGTTGCCGTGAGCGTTAGCACAGCGAGCTACACAACGACCACAAAGGATACACTTGGAGGTGTCTCTTGTGATTGCTGGGTTGATGCGGTCAATTGATACAGGAGTCTTCTCACCGAGGTACATGTTTTCACGAGCACCTGTGAGACGAGCAACATGAAGAAGCTCACACTTTTCGTTCTTTGCACACTGCTGGCACTGCATTGAGTGGTTGGAAAGAAGGAGCTCAACAGAAGTTCTTCTTGCCTGGGATGCAATTGGAGATGCAATCTTGACCTCCATGCCTTCGTGTACAGGATATACACATGATGCAACAAGACCTCTTGCGCCCTTGACCTCTACGAGACAAACACGACAAGAAGCACGGTTACATTCACCATGATTATAGTTACAGAGGGATGGAATCTCGTAGCCACACTGTCTGGCAGCTTCAAGAATTGTGAGGCCCTCGTCTACCTGATATGGTAGTCCTTCGATTCTTATATTTATTTTAGCCATTTTCCTACCCTCTATTATTTCTTATCAATAGCCTTGAACTTACAAGAGCTCATACATGCACCACACTTGATACACTTGGACTGATCGATAACGAAAGGCTTAACTCTGACTTCACCACTGATAGCGTTAACTGGACACTGGCGAGCACAGAGAGAACACTTCTTACACTTCTCTGGATCGATCTCATAGCGCATGAGTTTCTTACAGACGTGTGCAGGACAAGTCTTATCGACAACGTGTGCAATATACTCCTCTTTGAAAGCTTTCATGGTTGAGAGGACTGGGTTTGCAGATGTCTGGCCAAGAGCACAGAGAGCACCTTCCTTGATTGTAGCAGCGAGCTCTTCGAGGTATGTGAGATCCTCGAGAGTACCCTTGCCATCAGTGATCTTTGTGAGATACTCCATCATTCTCTTGGTACCGATACGACAGTGAGAACACTTACCACAGGATTCATCACAGATGAACTCCATGTAGAACTTTGCGATATCGACCATACAGTTGTCTTCGTCCATGACGATTGCACCGCCAGAACCCATCATTGAGCCTCTAGCTACGAGTGTATCAAAGTCGATTTCAGCATCAAGGTCCTTCTCTGTGAGACAGCCACCTGATGGACCACCAGTCTGGATTGCCTTGAACTTCTTTCCGTTAGGAATACCACCACCGATATCGAAGATGAGCTCTCTGAGTGTTGTACCCATTGGAACCTCAACGAGACCGACATTGTTGACCTTACCACCAAGAGCGAATACCTTAGTTCCCTTACTACCAGCGGTACCAAGGCTGTTGAAGGATTCTGCACCGTTTCTGAGGATGTATGGAACAACTGAGAGAGTTTCTACGTTGTTAACAATAGTTGGACAATCCCAGAGACCCTTTACTGCAGGGAATGGTGGTCTTGGACGTGGCATACCACGCTGGCCCTGAATGGAATTGAGGAGAGCAGTCTCTTCACCACAGACGAATGCACCAGCACCTGGGCGGATGTGTACGTGGAATGAGAAATCGGTTCCAAGGATGTTGTCACCGATGAGGCCAAGCTCTTCAGCCTGCTTGATACCGATCTCAAGACGATGGATTGCGATTGGATATTCAGCTCTTACATAGAAGTAACCGTTCTGAGCACCAATTGCATAACCTGCGATCATCATGCCTTCGATTACAGCAAGAGGATTACCTTCCAAGATGGAACGGTCCATGAATGCACCTGGGTCACCCTCGTCACCGTTACAGACAACATACTTCTCACCATCTGGCTGATTGTAAGCGAACTGCCACTTCTTGCCAGTTGGGAAGCCTGCACCACCACGGCCGCGGAGACCGGATGCGAGGACTTCATCAATGATCTTCTGTCTGTCCATCTTGAGAGCCTTTGCGAGGCCTGCAAATGCGCCAGAACCGAGAGCTTCATCGATGCTTTCTGGGTTGATGACACCACACTGCTCAAGAGCAATTCTGTGCTGCTTCTTATAGAATGTAATATCATCCTGCTTTGCAACTTTTTCGCCAGTGAGAGGATCGACATAAAGAAGTCTTTCAACAACTTCACCATTGAGAATATCCTTCTCAAAGATTTCATCAACGTCATCAACACTGACCATTCTATAAAGAGTATCTTCTGGATAGATCTTAATGAATGGACCCTGAGAACAGAAACCGAGACAGCCAACCTTGTTGATAGAGACTCTATCACCAATATTGTGCTCGTCGATGAGTTTCTGGAATCTGTCCATGATCTCAGCAGAGTTGGATGAGAGACAACCAGTACCACCACAGGCTACAATTGCTCTTTTTCCATTTACACCGGTAAACTTAGCTGCGAGACGTGCACTGTACTCCTGATGTATAGAAGCGAGTTCTTCGAATGTTTTGATCATTTTTCAGCAGCCTCCTTGCGAAGTTCTTCAATAATTCCAGGAATCTGATTGACAGCTACCTTTGGATATACTTTGCCGTTGATGGATACAGCTGGTGCAATACCACATGCACCGAGACATCTGAGAGCATCGATTGTGAACATAAGATCCTCTGTGGTCTCGCCTGGCTTGATACCAAGGATTTCAGAGAACTTGTCAACAACCTGCTGTGCACCCTTGACGTAGCAAGCAGTTCCCAAACATACGCCAATGATGTACTTCCCTTTTGGCTTAAGTGAGAAGAAGGAATAGAACGAAACAACGCCATAGATATCAGCAACACTGACACCCGTATTCTTGGAGACTAGCTCCTGCACTTCGAGAGGAATATAACCATACTGTCTCTGGATGTCACTGAGGATCATCATGAGTGGAGTGGTCTCATCCTTGTACTTTTCACAGATGCTGTTGATCATCTCGACCGCAGCTCCGCTAAGATGTGCCATAAATACCCCCTATTTATGTTACTTATTAAAGTCTTTGTGTTTGAATGGTAAATTTAAAGGTCTGTGTAGTCTACATTTTTTTTCATCAATAATTCAAGTAAAATATTATATTATAGTAAGTTAGCTGTAGCTAACTTTCAAAGAATCAAAAAATCCTTCTCTTTTTCTTAATTATTTGCAATAGAAAGAAACAAGTCGCATATGTCATAGACATCTTTGAATTTTTTTCATACTCTATGCCTTATCGTATTTTACCTCAAAAAAACGCGAAAAAGGCTCTCAAAAATTAACTTCTTTGCCTCTTTATGCTGTTACATCTTGTTGAAAAGATTTCCATTTTCCATTTATATTTAGTAACATTAATAACTAATGTATAAAACAAATCTGCATAAATAGGAGAAAGATACATGGTACCACTCATGACTAATGCGGAACTGGTCTCTCAGGTTGGAGATGGATTCATCCTTCTCGTACTTGGTATGGGAACTGTATTCGTATTCTTGACCATCCTTATCTTCGCTACAACTGCTATGAGCAAGATAGTTGCAAAAATTGCACCTGCCAAAGCTCCAGCTCCAGTAAAGAAGAGCGCACCAAAGGCTGCTGCAGCCGGCGCACAGGATGCGGAGGTTGCTGCTGCAATTGCGGCTGCATACGCTAGAAACAGAAACTGATAACAATAAGGAAAAAGAAAAATGTCCAAGAAAAAGATTAATTTCATGTGTACAGCATTCCGCGACGGCTTCCAGTCCGTATACGGTGCTCGTGTTTTTACAAAGGACTTCATGCCAGCTGTAGCAGCTGCTAGAGAAGCTGGTATCACCCACTTTGAGGCAGGTGGTGGCGCTCGCTTCCAGGCTCTCTACTTCTATACCAACGAAGACGCTTTCCAGATGATGGATGAGTTCAGACAGGTAGCAGGCCCAGACGCTAACCTTCAGACCCTTTCAAGAGGTGTTAACGTTGTAGGTCTTGATAGCCAGCCAAGAGACATCATCAAGCTCCATGCTCAGATGTTCAAGAAGCATGGCATGACAACAATCAGAAACTTCGACGCTCTCAACGACGTCAACAACCTCATCGACTCCGGTAAGGCTATCCACGAAGCTGGCCTCAAGCACGAAGTCACAGTCACAATGATGAGCCTCCCAGATTCATATCACGCAGCAGCTCACAACCCTGACTTCTATGAAAGAATCCTCAAGCAGATTCTTGACGCAGGAATCCCATTCGATTCCGTATGTTTCAAGGATGCTTCTGGTACTTCCACTCCAGCTAACGTCTACGAGACAATCAGAAGAGCTAGAAAGCTCCTCGGACCAAACGTAGGTATCGTATTCCACTCACATGAGACAGCAGGTGTTTCCATCCAGCAGTACATGTCCGCTATCGAAGGTGGTGCAACTCAGGTTGACCTCTCCATGAGCCCAGTATCCGGTGGTACCTGTCAGCCAGACATCCTCACAATGTGGCACGCACTCAGAGGAACTGACTACGATCTCGGAATCGATGTAGCTAAGGTTCAGGAAGCAGAAAGAGTCTTCGAGAACTGCATGAAGGACTACTTCCTCCCACCAGAAGCAACAAAGGTAAATGCAAATATCCCATTCTTCCCACTCCCAGGTGGTGCTCTCACAGCAAACACTCAGATGCTCAGAGACAACGGTCTCATGGACAAGTACCCACTTATCGTCGAGGCTATGGGCGATGTTGTTAAGAAGGGTGGTTTCGGTACTTCCGTAACTCCAGTTTCCCAGTTCTACTTCCAGCAGGCATTCAACAACGTTATGTTCGGACCATGGAAGAAGATTGCTGAAGGTTATGGCAAGATGGTTCTCGGCTACTTCGGTAAGACCCCAGTTGAACCAGATGCAGAAGTTGTCAAGGCAGCAGCTGAGCAGCTCAAGCTCGATCCAACAGCAGAGAAGGTAGTTGACCTCAACGACAAGAACCCAGCTAAGGGCAGAGAAGCATCCATCAAGATGCTCGAAGCTGAAAACCTTCCTATTACTGAAGAGAACATCTTCATCGCAGCTTCCTGTAAGGAGAAGGGTATCCTCTATCTCACAGGTAAGGCTAAGGTCAACGGTGTCAGAAAGGTTGAAGCTAAGAAGGCTGAAGCTCCAAAGGCAGCAGCTAATGCTAACGGTGAATATACAGTTACAGTCAACGGAAAGGCTTACGGCGTAAAGCTTACTGCAGACAAGGCAGTTGTAAACGGCGTTACCTACCCTCTCTCAGTAGCAGACGGTATCAAGGCAGCAGCTCCAGCAGCAGCTACAGTTGTTACTGGTTCTGAAGATGTAACAGCTCCAATGCCAGGCCTCGTACTCCGCCTCAACGTCAAGGAAGGCGACGAAGTCAAGAAGAACGACGAGATTGCAGTCATGGAAGCAATGAAGATGGAGAACCCAATCTATGCTCCATGTGATGGCAAGGTCACTTCAATCAAGGTCAGCCAGGGCCAGCAGCTCCAGCCAGGCGATGTCATCCTTTCAATCGGTGGCACCGTAGTTGCAGCAGCTCCAGCTCCTGCAGTTGCAGCAGAAGCAGCTCCAGCAGCAGCTCCAGCAGGCGAAGGCACAACAGTTGAAGCTCCAATGCCAGGCCTCGTACTTCGCCTCAACGTCAAGAAGGGCGATGCAGTAAAGAAGAACGATGAAGTCGTCGTAATGGAAGCAATGAAGATGGAAAATCCAATCTACGCTCCATGTGATGGTGTCATTGCAGATATCCTCGTAAGCCAGGGTGACCAGCTCCAGCCAGGTCAGGCTATCTTGGTAATTGCTTAAGGAGAACTCTAGATGAACGCAATTTTAAACGGAGTTGTTCAGCTCGCTAAGACTACAGGTATTGCAGGTTTCCTCCAGCCAGGTGGCTGGGGCAACCTCGTAATGATTCTGGTAGGTTTCCTACTCCTTTACCTTGCAATCGCAAAGGGCTTCGAGCCTCTCTTGCTCGTTACAATTGGTATGGGTTGTATCCTTTCTAATATTCCATATGCATATATTGCAGGTGCTCCAGATCCAGCTAACGGTGCAATTGGCTTCATTCAGATCCTCTACAATGCAGGTATCGAATCCGGCCTCTTCCCTGTTCTGATCTTCATGGGCGTTGGTGCAATGACAGACTTCGGACCACTTATTGCAAATCCAAAGACTCTTCTCCTTGGTGCTGCAGCACAGCTCGGTATCTTTACCGCTCTCGTAGGTGCTCTCCTCCTCTCATTCATCCCTGGAATTAACTTCGACCTCAAGGTCGCTGCATCCATCGGTATCATCGGTGGTGCTGATGGTCCTACAGCAATCTACGTAACCAGATATCTGGCTCCAGATTACCTCGGATCCATCGCAGTTGCAGCTTACTCCTACATGGCACTGGTTCCAATCATCCAGCCACCTATCATGAAGGCTCTCACAACCAAGGAAGAGAGACTCATCAAGATGCAGCAGCTCAGAGCTGTTTCCAAGACAGAGAAGATCGTCTTCCCTATCATGGTTATCACAATCTGTGCATTCCTGCTTCCTTCTGCATGTCCTCTCATCGGTGCTCTCATGTTTGGTAACCTCGCTAAGGAATGTGGTGTTACAACAAGACTTTCTGACACAATGCAGAATGCTTTGATGAACATCGTAACTATCTTCCTTGGCCTCTCTGTAGGTTCCAAGATGGCTGCTGATCACTTCCTCAACATCGAAACACTCGGTATCCTCCTTCTTGGTATGATCGCATTCAGTATCGGTACTGCTGGTGGTCTCTTGCTTGCAAAGCTTATGAACAAGCTCGATCCAAAGCACCCAGTAAACCCACTCATCGGTTCTGCTGGTGTATCCGCAGTTCCAATGGCTGCTCGTGTTGCATCCAAGGTTGGACAGGAAGCTGACCCTCAGAACTTCCTCCTCATGCACGCTATGGGTCCAAACGTATCCGGCGTTATCGGCTCTGCTGTTGCAGCAGGCGTTCTCATGAAGGTTGTTCCAACAATGGTCGGAATGATCTAATAGGTTTTAAAACAAATCGTTTGATGGACTGCATTTTGCAGTCCATTTTTGTTTTCTCTTGATTACAAGAAAAAAGCTTGTCACAATCAAAAGAGTACGGAGGTGTTTTTATGGATATGACAACAAAGAGACTTGACCACATTTCTTGGGATGAATATTTCATGGGCGTTGCCCTTCTCTCTTCCCTTAGATCCAAGGACCCAAACACTCAGGTAGGTGCTTGTATCGTCAATCCACAGAAGAAGATTGTAGGTGTAGGCTACAACGGCTTCCCTATCGGTTGTTCTGATGATGTTCTTCCATGGGCACGTGTCGGAGACTGGAAGGACACAAAATACCCTTACGTATGCCATGCAGAGTTGAATGCAATTCTCAACTCTATAGGAAGAGATCTGAGTGGCTGTACTCTCTACGTAGCTCTCTTTCCTTGCAACGAGTGCGCAAAGGCAATAATCCAGTCAGGAATCAAGCACATTGTCTACCTCGATGACAAGTACCATGATAGTGATAATTGCGTGGCATCTAGGAGAATGCTCGATACTGCAGGCGTTTCATACACAAAACTAGAAACCGAACGCAAAGAGCTGGTTTTGCACTTCTAGGGTTGAAAAATCAACATCAAATGTTAAAATTTAAGAACAACGGTATCACAGACCGCTGTCATTACACGACAGAAGCTAAGCGACCTTTGTAACAAATCCAGAGTGCAAAGAGGGCTCAATATGTTCACAGTTAACATCAATAATACTGACTATACATCTGAAAAAGACATGAAGCTTTTACCTTTTTTGAGGGATGTGCTTCACTTCACAGGGACAAAAGATGGCTGCTCAGAAGGCGCTTGCGGAGCCTGTACTGTAATTATTGATGGAAAGACATCAAGAGCATGTGTTCCAACTCTTTCTAAGCTTCAGGGGAAAAAGATTGTCACTATCGAAGGCCTTTCTGAAAGAGAAGCCGATGTATACTCCTACTGTTTTGCACAGGCAGGTGCAGTCCAGTGTGGCTTCTGCATTCCAGGCATGATAATGAGCGCAAAAGCACTGCTTGATGTAAACAATGCACCAACAAGAGAAGATGTAAAGAAAGCGATCAGAGGTAATATCTGTCGCTGTACAGGATACATAAAGATCGAAGATGCCATCCTCATGGCTGCAGAGTATTTCAGAGAAGACAAGAAGGTCGATTGGGATTCAGAAGAAGGCAAAATTGGACAGAGGATGAGAAGACTCGATGCAGTCGAAAAGGCCCTCGGAAAAGGAGTCTACACTGATGATATTGCAATCGACGGAATGGTTTATGGAAAGTGTATCAGAAGCAAGTATCCTCGCGCCAGGATTGTAAAGATAGATAAGAGCAGAGCAGAAGCTGACGAAAGGTGCGTAAAGGTCATTACAGCTGAAGATGTGCCTCTCAATGAGCATGGCCACCTGATAAAGGACTGGCCAGTATTCATCCAGGAAGGCAAGATCACCCACTATATTGGGGATGCAATCTGTATGGTCGTTTCAGAAGATCAGAACGCTCTTGAAGAGCTATGCAACCTTGTTGAAATAGAATATGAAGAGCTTCCAGGCGTATTCTCTGCCAAGGAATCTCTTGAAAAGAGAGGTGTTGTAAACGTACACCACGACAGAGACAACATCATGTATAATTTGACCCTTGAACGTGGTGATGTAGACAAGGCAATCAAAGAAAGTGATTACACAGTAACCTATGATTTCTCTACCCCGCACACGGAGCACGCCTTCATGGAAACAGAGTGTGCTGTAGGTTGCTATGACGAGAGCACTAAGGGTGTTCTAGTCTATACTTCAAGCCAGTCAATCTTTGACGAGCAGAGAGAGATCAGCCACCTCCTCAGATTGGATATCAATCAGGTACGCTGCAAGAGCATGCTCGTTGGTGGAGGTTTTGGCGGAAAAGAAGATATGTCTGTCCAGCACCATGCAGCCTTGGCCGCATATCTTCTCAAGAGACCTGTAAAGGTCAAGCTTTCCAGACAGGAGTCTCTCAACGTCCATCCAAAGAGACATCCAATGGATATGCATGTTGTAATTGGCTGTGACAAGAATGGAATCATAAAGGGTTCTACTATAGATATTATCAGCGACACTGGTGCTTACGCATCCCTAGGTGGTCCTGTACTACAGAGAGCATGTACACATGCTGCAGGACCATATAATTATCAGAATATTAGAATCACAGGTAAGGCCCTCTACACAAACAA
>JAILRW010000159.1 GCA_024698005.1 Sphaerochaetaceae bacterium
TCTCTCAAGAATGTTGCTGATATATTATGCCCATGATAAAAGAATTGGATGTAGTTCTAAGACCCGAAGAGGCTGAAGTCTCTGAAAAGCTCAAGCTCTATGTAGCTAACAAGCTGAGAATCAAGAGTGAAGATATTAACGGTGTAAGATTTATAAGAAAGAGCATCGATGCTAGACGAATGGATGTGAAGATCCAAGGAAGGGTGAGAGTTTTCATCGGTGAAAAGGAGAGGGTCATATACTCTCTTACCAACTTCAGGGAAGCTACAAAAGAGAGTGTTGTCATAGTTGGCAGTGGTCCAGCAGGACTTTTCGCAGCACTTACTCTTCTGGAAAAAGGATACAGGCCAATAATTCTTGAAAGGGGCAAGGATGTTCATAAGAGAAGAGTCGATACTGCAACGCTTTCAAGAGATGGAGTCCTTGATACTGAATCCAATTATGCATTTGGCGAAGGTGGGGCTGGAGCCTTTTCGGATGGAAAGCTCTATACTAGAAGTGTAAAGAGAGGGGATGTAAACAAAGTTCTTTCCCTTTTCTGCCAACATGGTGCGAGTCAGGATATTCTATCTGACACCCATCCACACATAGGAACCGATAAACTCCCGAGGGTAATTGAAGCGATGAGAAACACAATAATCTCATTCGGGGGTGAAGTACATTTCAATACAAAAGTAACTAGCTTGATAAGAAAAGGTGAAAGAGTTATTGGCGTCAAGTGTAGTGATAATAGGGAATTCATGGGCCCTGTAATTCTAGCAACTGGGCACTCTGCAAGAGATGTCTACCGTTTCCTGTACAAGGATGGATATTCTCTTCAAGCCAAGGATGTGGCTATTGGGGTCCGTCTAGAGCATCCACAAGCTTTGATAGACGAGATGCAATACCATAACAAGAATGGAAGAGGTCTCTACCTTCCTGCTGCAAGCTACCGTTTTGTGACACAGGTTCGTGATAGGGGCGTTTACTCCTTCTGTATGTGTCCAGGTGGTTTTGTAGTCCCAGCAAGTACTGAAGAGGGAGCTCTGGTAGTCAATGGTATGAGTCCATCTAGCCGAGGCGGAAAGTGGGCAAACAGTGGCATGGTAGTTCAGCTCAAGATGGAAGATATTCCTTATCAGGATACTCTTGGAATGATGAGATATCTTGAAGAGGTGGAGAGGAATTGTTTTTCTGAACGCTATAAGGCCCCTTGCCAGAGAATGGTGGATTTTATCGAAAATAGGGAAAGCTCAACACTACCGAAAGTCACATATGCACCTGGTGTTGTATCCAGAAAGATTGATGAGGTCCTGCCTGAGATCATTTCATCAAGACTCAGAGAAGGTTTTGTAGATTTCGGAAGGATGACAAGAGGTAGATTTGTTACCAATGATGCAGTCCTGATTGCTCCTGAGACGAGAACAAGCTCTCCTGTTCGAATATTGAGAGGAGATGATTTTACTCAGCTTGAAGGTCTTTATCCTGTAGGAGAGGGCGCAGGCTATGCGGGAGGAATTGTATCTGCCGCACTCGATGGAATTGCTGCAGCTACCGAGCTGGTAAAAAAGCTGGAAGGTTAAACTTCCAGCGTGTTGAGTGCTCTATCAATTTCTCCTGCTAGATCTGGATGTCCTGAAAGCAAGTAGAGCTCTCTCAATTTCATAAGGACATCAAGTCTTGAGCCTAAACTTGGAGCAGGCGCATTCCTGGCAATAAGTTCTTCTAATATGGTTGCTGCAAGTTCGTAGCGCCCAACTTTTTCTGCATTATATGCAATTCCTGAAAGAACAGTACCAAGTTGATCAGATCCGTCGCGATAGAAGCCAACTGTCTCTTCCTTCAATTTCGTGAAGCTTCTAAGGGCTGCTCGATAATTATTCTTGTTCTGCTCTGCCAATGCTTTCAGATATATTGCTTGAAGGTGAAGATGCTTTATGTTTTCTGTCTTGTCTATATTCTTTTGAGCAATTTCTATTGCTTTGTCTTCCATTCCTCTGTTGATGTAGTAGGCACCAGGAGTCAATTCGTATGAGATGTAAGTTACGCTCTCCTTGTCCTCTATGCTGTCAAGAATCTCAGCAATGAACTTCTCGACGTAGCTATCTTCACTTTTGATTCTGATATGAAGATCCATAATGTCTTCCAGAACCTGCATTGTAAGATTAGCATCTAATCCATCTACCCTCTTGAGGATGTTGAATGCTTCTTCCATCAGAGGAAGGCAGTCGACCTTCATAAGTGGGTCATTTTCAAGTAGCTGGGACTTTGCGGTCAATAGGAGTGCATAGCCTTCGCTTTCCGTGTATCCACTATCTTTAATGAATTTTATAGCTTTATCTATGTACTTGATTGTGTCCTTCTCTCCAAATGCTTTAAGGAACATGCCTGCAGCTCCTGCAAGATTCATTGTCTTTTCCTTGACAAATGCATTTGAATCCTCACTCTCTATATAAACAAAGATTTCATCTAGGAGTGTGAAGGCCTCTCTTTTTAGTCTTCTATCTGTCAAGGATTGAAGCAGGATGAAATATGCCTGGAGGTACAAGATATTATTCTTTTCCATTGTGCGTAGAACTTCTCTAGCTGCTTTATCTATCTTTTCTGGATCGTTTTCAGTCAGAGCTATATTCATACCAAGAGAAGCTGTTATTCCGCTGTCCATGCCATATTCGCTTACAGCCTTCTCATATGCTTTTTTCATCGAATCCAGGTTCTCTAAAGCGGCATTAGCTTTCACATCGCAGCTTTCACCCACAGGGTGGACTCTTCCACAGGAACAAATTGGTCTAGGTTCTATTTTCATTTTATATCCTCGAGAAGTTTAAGTATCCTCTTGTGATTTTCTATCACACTCTTTTCAAAACAAAGATTTTCCTCTATTTCTATTACCTCTTCAAGAGTGGACCTTGCTTGAGGTTTTAGAGATAGAGCGATGTAGATATTGAATGCATCAAGGAGGATCATAACTCTTGCATCATCATCCCACTCGTATGAATCCAGTTCTGCAATAGCTTCATCGGTTCTTCTCTTTGCTTCAATTTCATTTCCTAATTCAAGGTTTACTTTTGCTATTGATAGGATTATATCAGCAATCAAGGCCGAAGTATCGTTGTTGCTACCTTTTGTACATTCAAGAGCTTTTTCAAATTCTCTCAATGCTTGCTCTATCTTGCCATTTTCCAAATGTATCTTTCCTAGAGCGATAGAGCATTCTGCTTCTTCAATTGACTTTTCTCCATATAGCTCATGGGCAATATCAAGTGCTTTGTTCAACATCTTTTCTGCTTCAGCTGTATGGCCTGCCATATCCAGTATTACTGCATGCTGGTATATATACATAAAGGCAACAGGAATATATTCAGTATAGTTACCTTCAATAATATCTAGAGCTTTTGAGGATATCTCCAGTGCATTGTTGGCCATGTTGGTGTGACATAGGAATTCTGCACTATAGTAAAAGACATCCAGTTTATTTGCATTTGGAATTTTTGCAGATTCATCAGCTAATTTGGAAGAATGGATGAGATAGGTAGCAGCCTCGTTATGTCTTCCTTCGTCTACAAGCGCCTTGGCTAAATTGAAAAGAGTGTCTATTGATTTTAAATCATTATTGGATTCAAGATCTTCTTCTAGCTGTGCTTTAAGTTTTGCAATTTCATCGATGTAGATCTTTTCCATAATCGTGAGTTTACATGAAATTGGACTTTATGGCAAAAAATCCTTTATCGACTCCTTTCAGGTTTTGTATAATAAAGTTGTGACAGGAGGTCATTATGGCAGACAAGGTCATTTATTGTATTGGTAGACAGTTTGGTAGCGGTGGAAGAAAGGTAGGAGAGGCATTAGCAAAGAAGCTGGGTATTGCTTACTACGACAAGGAACTTCTTACCTTGGCCAGTAAGGATAGCGGTCTTAGTGAATCTCTTTTCCATAATGCTGATGAGAAGCCTACTTCAATGCTTCTCTATTCGCTTGTCATGGGCAATTATCCAATGCGTACTGGTGCTCTTGGATATAACGAGATGCCACTCAATGATCAGCTCTTCCTTATAACATCAAAGACGATCAAGAAGGTTGCAGAAAAGGAGTCCTGTGTAATCATAGGTCGCTGTGCAGACTATGTTCTAAGAGACAATCCTGATGTCATCTCTATCTTCATCCATGCTCCAATTGAAGCTCGAGTAAAGAGAGCAGTAGAGGTCTATGAAGTTGAAAAGGATAAGGCCGAGGATTACTGTTTGAAGAATGATAAGAGTAGGGCCAACTTCTACAACTACTATTCTGATCAGAAGTGGGGTATGTGCAGAACATACGATCTTTCACTCGATAGTTCTCTTTTAGGCATTGAAGGTTGTGTTGATCAGATAATAAACTTTACTGAGATTCACAATAAGCATAAGGGAAATACAATTTGATCATTTTCGATACACTATCAGAGCTGGAGAGCTATCTTCCAGCTCTGAAGAATCTTATTAATGTCATTACACTCCTGGACAGGTCTATTCCATACAAAGACAAGGCGGGGGTGTATTCTTGTCCAGAGAACAAGGATGTCACCTATAGTGTTGATAATCTTCTCACCTCCTCAAAGGGCGTAGAATTTACTATTCCAGAAGGAAGAAAAGGGGTAATTGTAACCTTGGAAGGAGAACAGATCGTTTCAGATTTGAATCATGAAAAGGTATTCATTCTTTCCGAAGGCCGTTTCCTTGCTCTGTCTGAAGGCACTTATAGGCGGGGTATAAGTGTCAATCTGCCAATCGATATAAAGGATGTAATCTTCATTATATGAGTAGAATCGATATTGGGACTCTCTCTTCTCTCATCGCTCTGATAAGAGCTCTCGATTCACATAGCAGCGTAGATACAGATATAAAAAATATCGTTATCAGAGCTCTTAGCGGAGAAAGCTCTTGTAGTGAACTGAAAGGACAAAAGCTTGCTCTAGCTCCAGGCTGCACTAGTTGTAAAACTCCCTGTGGAAGGACAGAGGAGCCTGATATCACTTATCTTGCATCGCTTCCAAATTGGGAAATGAAGATGAAGCTACTTGATAGAATTACAGAAGTAGCAACTTCAAGGTTGGATGATAATAAGCTTGAACTGATTTATAAGGCCATATTCAACATTGGAGAATCATGGGTATCTGAAGAAACGATTTCTGAATTATTAAATAGCTTCGAGAGATAAAAAAAGGTCGTGTTCAGTGAATCACGACCCTTTATCTATATAGCTAAATTCTATTTTTCAATTGAATTCAAGGTGATGTCAAATACGAGGAGTAGGTTAGGTTCAATTGATGCTGTGCCATACTCTCCATAGCCAAGGGATGGGTGGATGTAGCATGTGATCTTTTCTCCAACGTGCATCAATGAAACTGCTTCTGCAAAACCTGGGACTACGCTAGAAAGATTGAAGCTGATACCTTTATTCTCATCGAGAACAGTGCCATTGAGATCGGTCAAGCGGTAATCAACATTGACAGTGCTTTCAAGGGTAGGCATCTCTCCTTCGCTCTTTTCATTGATAACGTACTGAAGACCGGACTCTGTAGTGATAACATCATCCAATTTCTTGTTCTCTTCTAGGAAGGACTCAGCTTCCTGCAAATTGAACTTGCTCAATTCTGCTAGCATCTCCTCCTGACGAGCCTTCAAGACATTGTAGTACTCTTCTATTGAACCCATGATCTCTTCTTCAGTCATTACAGGTTCAACCTTATAAATAGCAGTTACAGCACCTTCAGCAAAGCGTTGAGCATCAAGCTCGATACCGCTATATGCAATAAAATAGATAGTGAAGTAGTAACCAAGACCATATGAGTAGATATCAAATTCGTTTTCGCTCTTTTCGAGGGCAAGGACTTCATCTATGGACTGTGGAAGCATCGAACTATCAATACTTCCCATCTGCTTTTCACCCTTCATGTAGCTTTCAAGAATTGGCATGAAAGTGTCTGCTGTGTAAAGGTTCTCTCTTTCTGCTACTGAATCGAATATACCTCTGATAAGATACTTAGCATTGAATGTGAGACCTTGAGATGCGTTACTCAAGAAGAACTGGTTTCCGTATGCATAGCTAAAACGTTCTATCAACTCAACAGGCTTTTCAACTTCCCAGATTGTTTCCTTCTTCAGACTTGGGAAAACAATTGTATAGGTTTCGTTATTGAACTCTTCAGTCTTATCCTCAATAGTAAGTACATTGCCTTTATCAGAAATGCCAAGTATAAGGACAGACCCCTTCTGAATATTTTCAAATGGGAATTTCTTGGTTTTCTTTTTCTTTTCAAGTGTATAATCCTTGATGCTTCCATTCTCATTCTCTGCACTGATGAGACAGCCTTTCTTGATCATAGCTGCAGAGTGTACATAAACAGGTGTGGTCTGTGTTACTTCTTCCTTTGATCCACCTGCAAACAATCCAGCTGTGAGAATAGCAATAAGCAGGAAAAACAGGATTGGCCTTTTAATCATTTTTGTCACATCTCCTTAGTATCTTAGAGTAATAATAATTAATAAAAATTTAAAGTACTGTAGCGTTTACTGAGTAAATTTGTGTAGTTTAAGTGAAAATTATCCCCTTTTCAGAAGAAATGAATATATTTAAGGAATGGTAAATGAATTCAAGGTCTGGCTTAGTGACAATACAAAGTTATATGAAGCATTAGAGGGGCAACTTGAACTGCTTAAGCAGGATTCAAGAGCACTTTCACTCGGTAAGTATGGTCTGATTGCCTCAATGGTAATGAGAGAGATGTGTGAAAATGTGGATGCATTGTGCACTGATCGTGAGTTTGTTGAAGACTTCAGATATAACACAGACCAGTGCTGTACAGTAAAGCTCGTTTCAACTATCGAGGGCTTTTATGATTTTATCTACTCTCCTCTCTATATAAATACAATTGAAAAGAGTGAGGTAGTCAAACACCTGTTCGAGGTCTATGACCACCTCAAGGTCGGAGGGATTTTCATCCTTACTTTCCAGGACGCTATGGCGCCAGTAACAGGGGAAGCCAAGGAAGTTGAAGTATGGTATCAGAATGATGCAAAGCACCGCTGGAAGGTCTATACAGTTCAAGATCTCATGGAGACGCTGAGAGTAATCGGATTCGGCTTTACGGGAATTGAAGACTGCACAACTGATGGCCTTGGGCGTGCTGTATCTATAATTTGTACAAAGGTGGCAAAAAAATGAAAAGATGCACAATTGTTACATTGGTTCTTTCAATTATCTCGCTGGTTTCAAGCTTTGTTCTCAAAGCTTGCGCTATAGCAGTTGGTTTCCAGCGTGTACATTACGAAGGCTTTGGGTATAGCTATACTCAGGTAGTAGTCAGAGATAGTGCTATGGGGCAGATCCTTTCTGCTTTCTCCCATATGACTTTTGTCCTTGGAATAGTCCTTATCTGCGTCTTTGCGTATCTTGCTGCAAAGAATCCAAAGGTCAAGAAGGTTGATGAAGCAAAGGTAGAAGAGAAGAAGAAAGTCATCCAGGTAGAGGAGAAGAAGGAAGAGCCTAAAAATGATGAGTGTAAAGAAGAACCTTCTTTGGAGGAAAAGCAGGAAGAGAGTGAGAATCAATGATTTTTCTTTCTTGTTGACAAAGCAGGGGCTAAAACCTTACAGTCATTAAAGCGCAATAATTCAACCTTAAGGAGAAAAATATGTCCAAAGCACATAGAGGTACTGGTGTCAGAGAACTCGTAAACAATGGCAGAGCAGTTTGTCCAATCTGTAAGAGAGCTGAGATCAAGTGTCTTTACGAAGTAGAGCAGGACGGTGCAAAGCTCATGATTTGTAAGCAGTGCAACGCTAAGCTCAAGAAGTAATTCTTTTCGGACGCGAAAAGATTATTGACCGAGAGTAAATAATAGCTCTCGGTTTTTTATTTTTAAATTTCGGTGTAACTTTATTATATGAAGATATTGCTGATCGGAATAAAAGGAACAGGAATGAGCCACTTGGCCTCCTATCTAAAGAGAGGCGGACATGAAATCCTTGGTATGGATGTTCCGGAAGATTTCTTTACAGCACCATTGATAAAAGATATTGATATTCTTGATCTGGCTTCCCCATTGCCAACTGATGTTGAGAAGGTTATATACTCCTCTGCATATGAAAGCAGAAGTATAAAAGCACTTGAAGAGGCGAAACGAAAATCGATTGTCTGTCTTTCATATCCCGAAGCCCTGAGCTATCTATCAAAAGATAGAATTACCTGTGGAATATCGGGGACACATGGAAAGACAACTACATCGGCTGTTGCCTCATTTTTGATGGAGAAGCTTGGTATTGAAGGTGGTTCTATCTATGGATCTTTTCTGAAGAACAGTGAAGCCGTTTACCATCTGGGGGATAGATATCTCCTGCTTGAATCTTGTGAATATCAAGAACACTTCCTTCTTTATGAACTTGATGTACTGGTAATTACAAATATCGATTTTGATCACCCTGACTATTTCAAGAATCTCGACTGTGTTATTGAAGCTTTCCATAAAAGATTTTTGACTATAAGCAAGTATGGAACTGTAATTGCCCATATTTCTACAAAAGATATAGTTGAGAGCTGGAAGAGGGAAAGATCTGATATAAGTGTAATCTATTATGGAGAGGGGACAGAATTCTCTTCTGGCATATTGAAAATAGATAACTGTAGCAAAACTATTCTTGAGGATTATGTTGCTGCACTTCTTTGTGTTTCAGTTTTGACTTCTCTTCCTGGCAGTGTTCGTATTGAATCATTGGGATCACAGATTGAAAAGTTGATGCCTCTTCTTGATGGATATGTAGGAGTCAGTGCAAGGAGCGAAGTTGTAGTTGATCGTGATGGGGTTTTGTATATCGATGAATATGCACACCATCCTAGAGAGATTTCAGTGGCTCTTGAAAATCTTAGAATAAGATATCCATCAAGGCGGCAGGTAGTTCTATTTATGCCTCATACTTCTTCGAGGACTGAAGCCCTGCTTGAAGATTTTGCTTCATCGCTCTCAAAGGCTGATATACTGATTCTAGAGAGGGTGTACGGCTCAGCAAGGAATGATATCCAGAAAGAGGATTCTTCATTGAAACTTATCAAGAGAATCTGGGAGATAAAGGATAGGAATAACTATCTATACATTCCTACAGACGAAGAATGTATAAGATATGTAGCCTCTTTCTTGAAAAGGGGTGATGTATGTATTACCATGGGAGCCGGTAACAACCGCTCTCTGATAGATAGAATAATTGAACTGAAGGACAATATATGAAAAGCATGACTGGCTATGGCTATATGTGCCAAAGCAATGACAATTTCTTTCTTGAAGTCGAGGTGAAGAGCTATAACAACCGCTATCTTGAAATTCAGCATAACATTAGCTATCTTCTCAGTTCTTTTGAGTCCTTGATCGACAAGAAGGTTTCAAAAGTAGCAAGTAGGGGAAAGGTAGAAGTATTCTGCCGATTGAAAGTACTCGAGAACAACATGGACCTCAATGTCGATAAGGAAGCTGTCAGGAAATATTCCGATGCATTCAAGGATATTGAGGATATTGCCGGTTATCCAATAAAGCTCTCTGCTACAGATTTTCTTTCCATTGAGGGGATCGTCACCTCTACCAGTGAAAGAAATCCAGAATTGTATCGTGAGAGCCTGGAAGCATGTCTTGATGGTGCTCTAAAGATGTTCGAGGAGGCCAAGCTGAGAGAGGGCGAGGGTACAAGGAAGGATCTTGAAAGATTGGGCCTTGCCTTCCAGGAGTGCAATGACAGAATTGCTGAAAAGATTTCATCTATCGAGGACTACTTCAAGAATCTACTGATGACAAAATATAATGAGTTGTTGGATTCATCCAAGGTTGATCAGGATCGACTTCTTCAGGAGGTCGGTACTCTGCTTGTAAAGTATTCCATCAACGAGGAACAGAATAGGCTGAAGACTCATCTCAAGGAGTATTTCAGGCTTCTTTCTTCAAATGAACCTGTTGGCAAGAGGCTCGATTTCCTCTGCCAGGAGATGAATAGGGAAGTAAATACAACAGCGAGCAAGAGCCAGCTTGCGGAAATTAACCTGGAAACTGTAAAAATGAAGGATCATCTTGAGAATATTAGAGAGCAGATAAGGAATATAGAATGAGAATTGCAATTAGTTCAAAATCAGGTTGTGGTAATACTACAGTCAGTACAATGCTGAGCGAAAAGCTTGGATATAAACTTATTAACTTTACCTTCCGCCAGTTGGCAAAGGAGAAGAATATTGAGTTCTGGGACTTCTGCAGGATGGCAGAGACCGATGACAATATTGACAGAGAGCTCGATTCAAGACAGGTAGAGATGGCCATGGCAGAAGAGAACTGTGTTCTTGGTTCCAGACTTGCAATCTGGATGTTGAAGGAAGCTGATTTGAAGGTATACCTTGAAGCTTCTGCTGAAACAAGAGCTCTTAGAGTCTTCAAGAGAGAGGGTGGTGTGCTTGCTGACAGAATCAAGGAGACTGAGGGCAGAGACCATCATGACAGTGCTAGATACAAGAGAATATATAATATTGACAACTCTGATACCTCTATTGCTGACCTTGTTATTGATACAAATGACAAGAACCCAGAGGAAATTGTTGATATTATTCTAAAGAAGGTCGAGACACTTAAGCATTGACCCTTTACTTTTTATTCTCTTTGTTATAAATTAGTAAAGTTCATATATAGGAGATATTACATTGAGCATCCCTCTAGATAAACTTATTGATAGCAATGAAAACTTTTACCAGATGACTTGTCTGGCAATCAAGGAAGCTGACATCATTTCCAGAATCCCAGAAAAGAGAGACGAAATAGAAAAAGAAGGTGACAAGGTCGTTTCCTATGTTCTCAGCAAGGCTCTGAACAATGACATCAACTACAAGAAAAAAGAAGATAAATAATAAAATAATCTTTCTTTTTGGCCCAACTGCCAGTGGTAAGACTGCGTTGACGTTGAGCCATTTTGCATCAGGTTTTCAAATCATAAATGCCGACTCGGTTCAAGTTTACAGACATCTTGATATCGCGTCGGCTAAGCCGTCTATTGAACTGCAAAAAAAAATTAAACATCATCTTGTTGACATACTTGATCCTTGGCAGCAGTTTACTGTCTCTGATTTCATCACTCTTGGTGATGAAGCCTGTGAAAGAATCTGGAATGATGGAGACATTCCTTTGGTGACAGGTGGTACTGCTTTTTACTTCAAACATTTTCTATATGGACTTTCCGATGCTCCAAAGAGCACTCCTGAGGTTCGCGAAATGGTCCAGAAAATGCTAGATGAAGAGGGGCGTGAAGCTCTTCATAGAAAGCTGTTGGAAGTTGATGAAAAGAGTGGCAAGAGGATCAATATAAATGATACCTATCGCCTTACCAGAGCTCTTGAAGTCTATTATCAGACAGGAAAGCCACTCTCTTATTTTGAACTGCCATCTATGCCAAGAAATGGACTTGAACCTTTGATCATAGGTCTTGAAAGGGACAAAAGTGAACTTGATAAAAGAATAGCTCTCAGAGTCGATGAGATGTTCGATATGGGTGTGCTTGAAGAGATGAGAACTCTTATAAGGATGGGTGCAACACCATCCTGGCCAGGCATGTGTGGTATTGGCTACAGTGAGTTCTTTACTCTTATGGATTCAGGTGAGTTTACTGTAAAGAGAGTCAAGGAGCTTATAATCAGGAACTCAAGAAAATATGCAAAGCGTCAGATGACTTTCTTCAAGAGCTTCAAGGATGTTTTGTGGATTCATCCTGAGGATACAAGCTCTCTTGATAGAGCACTTGAATCTTATTTGAACACTCCAAACACTTGATATACTTTACCTTCTGCTGGCATTAATTCAGGTCCAATCTCTCCGCCATTTGCTCTTGCTGAAATTATCTTGAAACCCTTTGATAGCTTTCTTACAGCTTCAAGAATTGGCCAGGCACATCCTGTTATATGCTTTCTGTTGCCTTCGTCGATCAGGCTGATATTGTTTTCAAGTAAAGATGACAGTAGCTTTGCCTGACGAAGTGCTTCCTCGTTGTTATTGCCTTCTGCAAAGTTTCCACTGATAATTACTACATCGTAATCCAGACACTTGATATAGTTTTCCAGTGTCTTGATATCTTTTCTGCTTTCAAGAGATGCAAATACTGGTACTACTTCAGTGTTCTGTGAAAGAACAGAGAGAAATGCAAGAAAGAGCTCAAGTGTATACTCCTCTTCAAGGATATAGTCTGCAGCTTTTAAATTAGGAGCAGAGATAACTTCAAGCTCTGTTTCTTTTGCTGAAGAAACTGTCAGAAGAGAATCATTCTTGTATTCCTGCAACCTTTCATTGTGGAGTGGTGCAAGGAATAAGATTTTCTTGTTATCCATGTTCTTGAGTGCTGAAGAATAGAAGGAAGCAACAAAAGAAGCCTCTGCATGTGGTAGAAGAATAATTTTCGCATTGAAGCTATCTGCATCTTTGTCGACCATAGCCTCAAGCTGATCTCTGCTTGATGGATACATTATGTCCTGAAAGTAATTTTTCATCTTACCTCAGCAGCTCCTTTATTCTCTTTTCATCCATTGTAACAGAAAGATTCTTTTCCTGTGTAGGTATTACAAGACCTGTCTTTCCATCCTTTGCTCTTCTAAGATATTTGACCTGTGTGTAGTAAAGATCTGCCTTTCCCTGATTCTTCGCTTTCGAATAATGGATTGCTAGATTTGCTCCATCAAGCAGAACCTCAAGAGGGATGCTCTTATCTTTCTTTGCTCTGATAAAAACGTATCCACCTGGGAAATCTCTAGTATGAATCCAGGTATCTGAGCCCCTAACATGGTGTCTCAATAGTTCATCGTTCTCTTTAGCATTTCTACCTACAAGAATATCGAAGCCGTGGCTTGAAAGTCTGAGACCGACTCCTACAGTCTCTTTAGTGTTTCCAGCAGGGGCAGAGGAGGTCATTGCCTTTTCAAGTGCCTTGAGCTTCTCTACAGGATCTTCAAGATTGAGAATCGTTTCGTAATAATCAATTCTCTCTGCTATCTTATTCTTCAGATCATCTGCTTCTGAAAGCGCATTTTCATAGACTCTTTCTGCTCTCTTGTACTTCTGATAGTAGTTGTTGATATTATCACTAGGACTCAGATTGCGTTCAAGAATTATAGTTGCTTCATTGCCTTCGAAGTCATATAGCTTTACCTTGTCCATTCCCTTCTTTAATAGGTAGGAGTATGAAGAGAGTAGGTCTCCAGTTGTTTTATAGGATTCATATCCTCTTGTTTCATTGATTCTCTTTTCAACTTGTGTGAGCTGAATATTGAGACCACTGATCTCCTTGTCCCTTTTCTGTATGACTCTATCTTCAAGGCTCTGTGTCTTTTCATCTCGACTGTTAAGGGAAAGTGTCTTATCTATGAAGCTATTGAAGCTTGTTCCTTCCCATGACCTCACAGAAAAGCGCTCGATATCAAAATCCTTCTCTTCTGGTGGTGTGTAGATAACACCTTTTTCTTCTCCTCTCTGTGGTCTTCTCATCATAAGTTCAAGAATCATATTATTCTCATCCGTTATGATCATATTGGCACCAGGTCCTGAGAAGAATCTGAAATAGATATAAAATAGCTTGTCGTGGTGTTTCAGTTTGAAGACGAGGACTCTCTCGCCTCTGATCTGATAGGCTTCAATTATTCTTGATCCTACTATGTTTGCTCTTAGATATTGTCCAAGGCGCTGAAGTTTCTGCGCCTTCTTTCTCATTCGGTCTGTCTTACAGAATCGTGAAGTACTTGTACCCAACTCAAAATAGAGAAGCCAGGCCTTTTCTTGCTTTGAAAAGAGAGAGAAGGTGAGGCTCTTGAAATCATGTTCTGTTACAGACTGGATAAAAGTATCTTCAAAGGAGAGCTCAGAAAGTAGTAGAGCCATTTCGTTTGCATTTATACTCATACCATTGCCTCCTTGATTGCTCCAGCAAGATAGAACGAGCCAGTAACAAGAATACCTTTACAATTCATATTATTTATAGAAGACTCAACAGCTTTATTTGCATCCTCAATTAGAAGAATATCCTTGTTTGGTGATATTTCCCTAGCTAGAGCATATATCTTTTCAGGATAGCTGATCTTGAATATGCCTGGCCTTGAAATTATTACTTTAGAGAAGTGTGGAAGCAGAAGCTTCAGCATTGATGATACATCTTTACCATCGAGCGCTGAAAAGATAAGCGTATTTCCTTCTCCATATATGGATGTGAAAGTATTGATAGTGTTTTCAATACTTCTTTTTGTATGAGCTACATCGAAAACGAATCTTTGATTTTTATAATCTACTTCTTCAAATCTGCCTGGTAAGGTTGTGTTCTCTATTGCTTTGAGCTCTTTTTCCTCCAAGAGGCCAAGCTTTTTCAGTACAAGTATGGCAAGCAGAGCATTTTCTGCTTGTACTTCTCCTCTCATCTTGAGATGAAGAGTGAAGGAGCTTTTATCTTTGAAAGAAGCAGAGCAAAGAGAACAATCTTTCATCTCTTTATAGCTGAAAGCTTCAATTTCATCGGAAAGGAAAAAGATCTTTGAGTTCTGTTCTTCTGCTTCTTTTTCAAAAACTCTTCTTGCTTCCTCTTTTTGTCTTGAGACAAATACGAGTTGATCCTTTTTGATTATCTTGGCCTTTTCAAGTGCGATCTTTTCTATCGTATCTCCCAGGATCTGTGTGTGTTCAAGCTCAATAGGAGTGATGATGCTGACTCTACTATTCAATGTGTTTGTAGCATCGAGCCTACCACCAAGACCAGTTTCGATTACAGCAGATGTACAACCTGCCTCCTTGAAAAGCATGTAAGCATAGGCAGTATACATCTCAAATGTAGAAGGATTGACTGAGCCTAAACCTTCTGGAAGCAGGAATCCATCCATAAGTAAGTAGGTTTTTTCTGCAGCGCTTAAGTAGCATTCGTCAGGGAAAAACTTTCCAGAGAGAGTGAATCGCTCCCTGTAATCGATAAGGTGTGGGGAGAGATAAAGGCCACATTTTTCACCTCTGCTTGTTAAAGCTGCTGCAAGAAAAGCTGCAGTTGAACCTTTTCCTTTGCTGCCAGCAAGGTGATAGGAGACAAAACTTTTCTCAGGATTGTTCAATCTGGATAGGATAAGTCTCATTCTGTCGAGTCTTTCACCTCTTAGTGCACCAGGTGCAAGAGATTTGTCCTTGTATGAGAAATTATCCAAATATTGAGCGACGTCAGCAAAGGTTTTAAAGTGCATGTGCAAAATGATACTATTTTTATTATTTCTAGGGCAATCTCAATACTTTTTTTTGACGCATTTTAAAAATGTGTATTGCAAATGTTTTGGACAAACTATAACATTTGTTATACGAGGTGCATATGTCATTTAAGATCATAAATCCAGATGCTTATCGCTTTCTGGATGAATATAGAGGAAAAGATTTTGAAGGAGAGTGGCCAACCATTGTTGAAATGTTCACAATCTCTGTAAAGAGGTTTGGTGATAGAGAGTGTTTTAAGGCTTTTTCTCCTGAGTTGCTTGTTTTTACCTATAAAGAAGCTTATGAAAAGATCAAGGCTGTAAGTCGTTATCTTCTTTCTACCGGAGTACAGGCAGGTGACAAGATTGCAGTAAGTGGAAAGAATAGTCCTGAATGGGCAATTGCTTATCTTGGTATCTTGTTTGCTGGTTGTGTCGTTGTTCCACTTGATATTTCACATAATGATCATGATATGGAAACATTGATGAGTTTTGGTGATGTAAAGAGACTCTTCATTGATAAGGATAGGTGCGAAAAAATCGATAAGGATAAGAGAGTAGGACTTGATTTCATCTACTCCCTCGAACCAGGTGCAAATGTTCCTTATGTCCTTGATATGGATGCTGATTGTGATATTGTTCCATATAAATCAAAGCCAGAAGATGTTGCAGCAATTCTCTTCACTAGTGGAACTACTGGTACACCAAAAGGTGTAATGCTCACTAACAACAACCTTGTAAGTGACACATATATAGCACAGCTTTATATGAAGCTCTATCCAACAGATGTTTTCTACGCAATTCTTCCAATACATCATGCATATACAATGCTCGCTGTCTTCTTTGAGACAATCAGTGTTGGTGCTAGTTGTGTATTTGGTAAGCGACTTGTCGTTACCCAGATGCTTAGAGAACTGAGACATGGAAAGATTACTATGCTTCTTGCTGTTCCAATGCTTTTCAATAAGCTTATCAGCGCACTTATGGATGGCGTGAAGAAGAAAAGCAAGATCTTGTATGTTGTAGTTCGTGCCATGATGGGTGTTTCTGGTTTCCTCAAGAAGTATCTTCATATCAATGTTGGAAAGCACTGGTTTGGTTTCCTGCTTAAAAAGATTTCTCTTGAGAACTGTAGAATCTGTATCTGTGGTGGTGGTCCTCTTCCTGCATCAACTTTCAAGATGTTCAATCAGCTTGGTATCAACTTTGTACAGGGTTATGGCCTTACAGAGACAAGCCCAATTATTCATCTGAATCCAGTTGAAGCATATAAAGAGGAATCTGTTGGTCGATTCCTTCCTTCTGTTCAGACCAAGATTGTTGATCCTGATAGCAATGGAAACGGTGTTCTCTATGTTAAGGGCCCAATGGTCATGAAGGGTTACTACAACAATGAAGAGGATACCAAGGCTGTTCTCTCTGAAGATGGATGGCTCAATACTGGTGATGTAGGTCATGAAGACAGTGATGGTTATCTCATCCTTACAGGAAGAGCTAAGTCCATTATTGTTACAGAAGGTGGAAAGAACGTATTCCCAGAAGAGATCGAAAACCACTTCCAGCTATATTATGATATTGAAGACCTCTGTGTTATTGGATATCTGATTGATGCCAAGACAAAGAGTGAAGGTATCGGTATCGTTATCAAGCCAACTGATGAGTGTATGAAGAATCATGCTAACGATATTCAGCAGTATATGGAGAATATAGTCAAAGAAGTTAATAAAGATCTTCATAGCTATAACAAGATTACAAAAGTTCTTGTAGTAAATGAGGCACTTGAAAAGACAAGTACAAAGAAGGTTAAGAGATTTGCTGTTCAGGCAAAGTATGCTTCCTTATTGCAAGAGCAGAAATAATCGAATAGGATACAGCCATGAATTTAACTAGTCAGCAAAGGGCCTTCCTTAGAGGAGAGGCCCAGACAATTAACCCAGTTGTAATGGTTGGAAAGGAAGGTCTTACCGACGCAGTTGCTAAGGCTTTGGATGAGGCAGTAAAGGCCCATGAGCTTGTAAAGGTTCGCTTTCAGGCTCATAAGGATGAGGTAAAGAGTATAGCAATTGAGCTAGCAGAGAAGTCCAACTCAACTCTGGTTGCTACTACAGGATTTACAGCTGTTTATTTTAGACAGGCTGAGAAAGTAGAAGACAGAGCCTATATTCGTTAGTCCTCATTATTTTTCTTATTAGTGCACAGATTTGTGCACTATTTTTTTCATAAAAAACAAGGAACTGAATAAATCAGTTCCTTGTATTGTAATGAATTACTATTTAATAATCAGTCCTTCCAAAGGTTGTGCTCAAGTGCGAGAGTGATAGTTGTGATATCACATACTTCAGCATCTCCATAATACTGGATTGCACCTGGATAGCGGAAAGCAGTTTCCTTAGCCCATTCAGCTCTATGCTTCTCGAAGTATTTGAATACAGGTCCATCAAGTTCTACAAGAGCCTTTCTGATAACAGGCTTGAATTCACCATGTCTCTTTTCGAGGTTCATCATCTTTGTGATTGGGATACCACCTGCATTCCAGTTAGCTGGACCAGCTGCAAGGTTGGATACTACAGACATGTAACCAGTTACGCCGTTAGCAATAAGCAGGTATGCATTGTAACCAAGTGAATAGCAGTAGTCTGCATCAAAGTTGGATGGGAATGCACATCTTCCCTCGTAACCAAAGAAGTGGTTGAGAGCGCTGAACTTTCCTTTGTAGGAACCAGCTGCAGCTCTTTTCTTGAGCTCTGCGGAAACAAGTGTGATAAGAAGCTTCTCTGTTTCAATTCTGGAAACCTGTACGTTGCCGTGTGGGTCTCTATCCATAAGAAGCTGCTTCTGGATATCAATAGGAAGAGAAGCAAATAGCTTTGCAGAGTTCTCTTCAAGGTGATCATAAGCAAACTTATACTGCTGATCCCAGCTTGTAAGCTTTGCATATTCAGCTTCATTTGCAGAGAGTAG